>WFPU01000026.1 GCA_015487435.1 Sulfurimonas sp. | reverse complement strand
GATTTTCATATAATTTTGAACAAAATATATTCATTATTTTTTCATCTCTTTAAGCCAAGCATTCAACTCTCTTATACAGTCTGTATATGACTTAAAGCATGTTTTATCATTTTTATACTTTTGTAATTCTTTACCAATAAGTTTTTTAGCAACCTCTAAGTTCATAATTACTCTTTAGCTTTTAATTCAGAATATAATAATATAGATGCTTCAACATCTTTTCTTGATGGTGCTACTCTAATTGAAAGATATGATACATCCCCTTTAGAATTTATACGCCTCAATACTGTAGCATGTACCCAATAACAAGCTCTGTCTTTTCTTAAATTTTTTACTATACCAGTCCAAAAACCTTTTGTTTGAACATCATCCCACAACCTTTTAAAGGCGATCTTTGGCATATCTGGATGTCTAACTATATTATGAGGTTCGCCTATTAACTCTTTTAAATTGTACCCTGCAATTTCACAAAAAATATCATTGGCATAGGTAATGATACCTCTTTCATCTGTTTCACTTAAGATATAGCTATTATTTGGAAAATACCATTCATCACTATTTGTATCTTTATATATACCAGTCATAATATCCCCTTTTATTTATAGTAGTTTATAACTCCATCCATTTTTGAACCCATATTTAAAACTAGCATATCAGCTATAACTAAAGCTGCCATCGCTTCACAAACAATAGTCCCTCGTACTGCTACACATGGATCATGTCTACCTTTTAGGGAAAAATCAACCTCTTCATTTTGAGTTGTTACAGTATGTTGCGATTTAAAAATTGATGGCGTTGGTTTAAAATACACATTCATAACTATTTCATCTCCGTTACTAATACCGCCTAATATTCCACCTGAATGATTAGACAAAAATCCATCTTTTGTAATTTCATCATTATTTAGAGAACCGTTAACTGATGAGCTTAATATTCCATCACCTATCTCAACGGCTTTTACAGCATTTATTCCCATCATTGCGTCAGCCAAAACACCATCAAGTTTATAATATAGTGGTTGACCTAACCCTATTGGTGCTCCAGTTACTATAACTTTAGCTACTCCACCAACAGAATCGTGTTCATTTTTAGCTTTTAATATTACCTCTTTTTGAGCCTCTTCAACTCTTGAGTCAAGAGCATATATTAAACTATTTTTAGCGTATGAAAAATCATACTCTTTAGCTTCTATCCCATCAACTGCACTAATTCCACTTTTAACATCAATCCCTAACTCTTTTAGCATCAACTTTGCAATAGCACCAGCAGCAACTCTTGCTGCTGTTTCGCGTGCAGAAGATCTACCGCCACCACGATAATCTCTTAAGCCATATTTATGAAAATAAGTAAAATCAGCGTGCCCTGGACGGAATATATCTTTAATATTTGAGTAGTCTTTAGATTTTTGGTTGGTATTATAAATAATCATCGCTATTGGAGTACCTGTACTTATACCCTCAAAAACTCCAGAGAGAATCTCAACTTTATCAGCTTCTTTTCTTGCAGTCTCAAATTCACTTTTACCAGGTTTACGACGATCTAGTTCACTTTGAATATATAGCTCATCAATACTAAGTCCTGCAGGAACTCCATCAAGGATACAACCAAGAGCTACCCCATGTGATTCTCCAAATGTAGAAAATCTTATCTTTTGTCCAAAGCTATTCATGATTATGTTCAGTCACTCGTGTGTTCTGTGCAATTTCTGAGCGCAGAATAAAAGCTACACCTTTAACGAGATGATTCATTTTTCATCCTTTAAAATCTCTAAAGCTATTTTAGATGCCTCTTGCTGTGCAATTTTTTTACTTTTACCAATAGCTCTAGCATACTCTTTGTCATCAATAATTACAGCTATCTCAAACTCTTTTTTATGATCAGGTCCACGAGATGCTAATACTTTATACTCAGGGATTAAACCAAATCTTGATTGCGTTATCTCTTGAAGTGCTGTTTTAAAATCTTTAAACAAATCATCAAGACTTATTTTTTCATAATTTTTTTCTAATAAATTTAATATTATTTTACTTACAATCTCTAATCCTGATTCTAAATATATTGCACCAATAATAGCTTCAAAAGCATTTGAGAGTAATGATGATTTTTCACGCCCACCATTTTTTTCTTCAGCATTAGAGAGATAGATATAATGCCCTAAACCTAAATAATTTGCTAATTTATTAAAGCCACCCTCATTAACTAAAGAGGCACGAAGTTTAGACAACTCACCTTCATCTGATTTAGGAAAGTTTTTATATAAAAATTCTCCAACAACCAAATCTAAAACAGCATCACCTAAAAACTCTAAACGCTCGTTATCATAAGGTTGTTTATAGCTTTTATGCGTCAATGCTTCGGTAATAAGTTTTTTATTTTTAAACTCATATCCTAAAGTCGCTTCAAGATTTGTAATACCTTTTGGCATCTATGCTCTCCCTAATAATTCTTTTTGCCTTTCGGCTTCATCTCTTGCAAGTTTATCACATCTTTCGTTTTCAATGTGTCCATCATGTCCACGAACCCAAGTTGCAACTATAGTGTGTGACTTTGAAACTTCTATATACTCTTTCCATAGGTCTGAATTTTTAACTTTTTTAAAATCTCTTTTGATCCAGTTAACTAGCCACTCATTAATCCCTTTAACTACATATGAAGAATCAGAAATAATCTCAACCTCGCAAGGCTCTTTTAATGCACGAAGCCCCTCTATTGCACCAAGAAGCTCCATTCTATTGTTAGTAGTATGCAACTCTCCACCAAAAAGCTCTTTCTCTTTGTCTCCAAATCGCAAGACTACACCATATCCACCAGGACCAGGGTTACCTAAAGCACTCCCATCACTGAAAAGAGTTATTTTCTTCACTAAAATCCCTATGAAAATCTTTAACTAATGTTATACTTATTGTATTTGTGTCAATAGCATGACAATTGCCACATCTATTAAAAGCAAACGGAAAAGTATTTTTACAGTTGTCACAAATATACTCAAAACTAAGAGTTGCATGTACTTTTTTATCTAAATTTATCAACATGTCAAACTCAAACACAGAGCTTCTTGAAGCATCTTGTATATCACCTCTAGCACTATATAGTTCACGCAAATAACCATTATTTGAAATTATATCAAAATCCAAATCTTTTTTATCAATACGCCAAAATATATCTGTTAATAATTCACTTTTTGAACTATCTAGATTATCCCATGCTAATTTTGGATTTATACGAAATAAAAACTCAAATATCATATATGTTAAATTGCCGTCTATTTTATATAGTTCTAAAAGTTCATACGCCTTTAGTTCATTTGATAAATCATTTTCATTGAGAACTTTCATCGCTTTTAAATACAAACTATCAAGCGATACATCATTTTTTAGTTCATCTAATGGCTCTAAAACATCTAATGCCGCGTCATAATCTTTCATATACTCATAAACTAAAACTAAATCATACAAAACTCTAGGGGAACGAGGATTATTTCTTAATATCTCTAAAAATACCTTTTTTGAACGCTCTAAAAAACCAGCTTTAAAGTATGTCTTACCAAGAAGATACATCATCTCTCGTATATTTGATTTATCGGTTACTTCAATCAGCTCATTATAAATCTCTATACTTTTTTCAAAATCACCATTTTTAGAATAAAGCCTAGCTAATAAAATCCAAGATTTTTCACTCATTTCACCTTTTGAGATTAATATTTTTAACTCTTTTGTAGTTGGTACCGTTTTAAAATCTTTTAAAAATTTATCTAAACTTTTTGTTTTTTCTTTACTTTTGTATTTTGTCCACCAGTATGAAGAGATAGTTATCATAAATACTAAAGCAAAAAATATTATTACCCCAAAAAGTGGATCACGAAACTCAATAAAAAATGGGCTCATTACTCGTATACCACCACACCATAATCATCTTTTAATCTATAAAAGGCACTAGAGGTTGCTAAATCTAAATCTCTTATTTTTCCAAGTTGTACTATTGAGTTTTTTGGAACTAAAATACCATTTTCTCGAAAAAATTTTTTAATATTTACAAATTTCACATCTTCTACAAATTTATATTCAAATTCACTAAAGAGTTTCATTTTCTCATAAAAAAATATATGCTCATTTACATGTAGCTGATCTGAAGCAAACTTAATAGGAAGATGTCCTGAAAGGTCTGTTAGTATAGTTTGAACATGTTGATGTTTTTGAGGTAAAGTGTCTTTTTTAATAAATATATATTTATTATTTAGTTTCATATTTGGTGTATTTTTCCAATACTTGTATGCTGGATTACTAATACCTAATTTTGATGAAACCTCTTTCCAAAGCCAAAAAGAGTTTAATGTATTTGGTATATATGACATCATCTTTGCCTTTGATTTTTTTCTAATTACATTATATAGTTTTTTATTATATAGTTTTATTAAAAAGTAGCAACTACCAACTACAAGCCATATAAAGATAAAACCCGCTGTAAAATAGTATTGCTGATCCAAAAAGTCTACATTTTCAATGCGTCCTTGCCATTGTAAATAAAAATGTAATTGAGACCTCTGATTAATTAAAAACTAGACCCTAAATCAAGTTTAGGGTGACGAAGTCAACGTCATTCTGGACTTGATTTAAAGTGACATTGACTTCGTCATTCTGGACTTGATTTAAAGTGACATTGACTTCGTCATTCTGGACTTGATCCAGAATCTAAGTTATGCTTGAGACCTATTATATAGATCATACCTCCTCTTGAAATTTTGCATTTCGAATAACATCCGCCCTAGGATAAGTAAATGTAGACTTTCTCAAAACAACTATCTTATCTTCATGCCCTACAGCATATGCACGAATAACAATAGGGATGATATTATCTTTTCTAGCATCATCAATTAAAACTTCACTTGTCTCTAAAACTACTATTTTTTTCTTTTTTATACCTGGGACTACGTTAAAAGGTTTAGATGGCTTAGCTATGGTAATCTTTCCTTCCATACCTTTTGGTGCAATAACTTCAAAATAAAATTTCATATTTTCTTTTTTAGTATTTTGTACTAAAAATTCATAAGCATTATTAACTATAACTTTATCAGAAGTTTTTTTAATTGAATAAAGACGATTTTCTTTATTTATATTTAAAAGCATATGCTCTTTATTGCTTCCCATAATACCCATCATAATGGTAATACCTGTAAGTAGTACAATATACCCAATAACCTTTGCGCGCCAATAATGGGTCTTACCTTTTTGTTGGGTTATCTCATAATCACTAGACCAAGTAATAAGTGATTTTTTGCCAAGTTTACCCATAACTGTAGTACATGCATCTGCACACTCTAAACAGTTAATACATTCAAGCTGAAAACCTTTACGAATATCAATATGAGTAGGACAAACACTTACACAAGATTCACACGCAGTACATTCAGAACTCTCGCTTGTTCTTGATTTAATTTCTTCTTGGGACGAACTAGGAAGTTTATGTTTTTTCTCATCATATATTTTTCCACCACGGTGAAAATCATAAATCGCCATAACTGTATGATCATCATACAAAACTGATTGGATACGGGAATATGGGCATACATATATGCAATAATCTTCTTTAAGATATACAACATCATAAACTAAAAAAAGTGTTGTAAAAAATATTATTCCAAATAACATCTTATGTTCATTAGGGTTTAATAAGTATTGGAAAAAATCTTCAGGTGGAACAAAAAACCACATAAAATTTGAACTAGCTATTAAAGCTAATGCTGTCCACAAAAGTACAGCAATAAGTTTTTTAAACTTATTTTTCATAAGAGACATATCTGGTTCAATCTGTTTGTTTTTTATGCGTTTACGAAGACCAAGAAGTTTAGTCTCTATAAAATCTCTATATATAACTCTAAAGATTGTTTGAGGACAACTCCATCCACAAAACACACGACCCCCCATTGCCGTCATAGCAAATACTCCTAAAAATAAAAGCATTATAATAAAAGGTAACAGATATAGTTCTTGCATATCAAATGCTACAAAAGCTAAATGGAGTTTTAAATTGTCAAAACTAAGGAGAAAAGCATGATTTCCATCTATGTTAATCCATGGTAAAACTAATGTAAAAATTGTTACAAAAGCAAAATAATAATACCTTTTTTTTCTCCATGAGTCTGTAAAATCAGCTGTTTGTTTACTCATAATAACTCCTGAAAAATCTTATTATTTGATTGTAACAAAATTATCATTACGACTATCTTATATATAATATTATTATAGATTATATTACCACCCAAAACCTATTTGTGCCATATACCTTCTATCTGAAGTGTCTTCACCAATACCAGCAGTACTAATCTCTTCAGCATAAGTCGCAAGATTAAGTTTAATTGTTAAAATTTCCATATTTATACCAGCTGTATAGTTGGCTTGATACATACCAAGGTTTAGAGTAGTTGAAAAAAATGTAGAATCTACTAATCCAATTCCAACACCTAAGCGAACTCTTTTCATAACATCTGATTCTTCATAATCACTATAGCTTCCATCACTATTATACAAACGCAACTCATTAGCATTAAACAGATCTACATAATCAATAGCTACAACTAATTTATTTAGAGCTGAGATTTCAGGAGTGATAGATAGACCAAGGTTTACAGTTGTAGGTTGCCCTCCAAAATTATCATTCATATTAATACTACCTATATTCATAACACTAGCACCAATAGCTAAATTTAAAAAGTCATATTCTGATGATAAATAAAATGGATAATATATCACTCCAACATCAATACCAATACCAGTATCTGACTTTAACTTATTTTCGATATCATCTACTAAAGCAACTGTGCCTATTAAGTCTATAACTGTTAAAGTACCTTCATAAGATTTTTGCTGAATTATTTTTGTACTTACACCAACATCAATACGACCAAATTTAGTATCATAAGGTTTTGCTGCACCCAAAACTAACCCTCCATATATTCTAGAAGTACTTGTTAAAGAAAGATCACTATGTGTCATAAAGTTAAAATCACTAGCTGCTAATATGCCTACACTCCAAGCAAATAAATCAGAGTTTTTAGATATTGAAGAATAATTAGATATACCAAGATGAAAATGATCTCCTGCATATTTTTTTAATACATCCCCTATAAGAACAGAATCACCATTAGCATCATCAAAATCATTTAAAAAGTCTATAACTTCTGGGGTAGCCGATACACCTAATCCTAATAAGTCAACGACAAAACCATGATCTTTTTTTATATTTGTAAGACCTGCTGGATTTGAAAAAACAGAAGTAGAATAACCACCAACGGCAACATTTGTTCCACCCATCCCCATAATTCTAGGATCTTTATATAAACTTGCATGTTCTGCATACATTGCGAATAAAGATGTTGTAGCACCAATTAGTGCTAATAATAATATTTTTTTCATTTTTCATTTCCTTTATTTATTAATTAATTTTATGGTGTATATAGACCTATTTCAGTAGCCGTTATATTCCCATCTAAATCAGTATCTATCTCATTCTTAACATCTATAACATCTTGTTTTATATCATCTGGAACAACAACTAAAGCTAAATCAAATCCATCATTTGCAGTTGTTGCTAATTCGTTATCCGTTGCACCGCTATCAAGTAATACAGCTACTTTAACAACATAAACTAATGCAAGTTTTAAATCTGTATCATCAGTACGAGGGTCAACTGTCAAAAAAGTATCAATTGCTAAGCTTAGATCTGTTGCTGCTGTAGAAGTTGCTTTGCTTAAAAGGGCATTTACAAGATTGTTAAAATCATCTGCATCAGCCCCATCACTAGCCTCTACAAATGCAACTGTAATATCAATCATTGTAAACCCTGCCCTACCCATGTATGCAGATGCTAGCAATATTTTTTCATCCTCACTCAAGTTATCTTTAGATTCCAATAGGTTTATCGCCACTTGTGGATCCCCTTGGTCTAGTGCATATTGGGCTTTTAACCTATCTTCCCCCTCTGAATCCCCACAACCACTAAACATCAACGCAATTGCAATCAGTGTAGTTGCTATAATCTTTTTCAACATAATAACTCCCTTGCTATTTTTTATTCCGCCCATTATAGCGAGTGGAATCTTAAAGAAAAACCTGTAAAATTATTTACAAAGCATTCTTTATGCTCTAAAGTGATATTATTTCATTAATAATTAAAGAGGAACTATCTCCCCCATGCTAAGCACTGAAGAATACATTTTAAAAACTATAAAAAATCGTCCACTCATCATAGATGGTGCGATGGGGACACAGCTTCAAGTTCGTGATGAAAAGATTCCAAAAGAGGCATGGGAAGGCAATGAAGGGTGTAATGAACTTCTAAATGTTACATGTCCAAAAGTTTTAAGTGAGATTTTTGCTGCTTATTTAGATGCTGGAGCTGACCTAATTACTACAAACACTTTTGGCTCTTTTTCTTGGGTTTTAGATGAATATCAAATAGGAAATCGCGCTTATGAACTAACTAAAGCAGGTGCTGAGTTAGTTAAAGCTCAATGTGAAAAATTTAGTACATCAGAGCACCCTAGATTTTGTTTAGGTTCTGTTGGACCAGGAACAAAACTTCCATCACTCGGTCATATAACTTATGATGAGATGTTTAAAGGTTATACTGAATTTTGCATAGCGCTAATTGATGGTGGAGTTGATATTTTTCTTCTTGAGACCTGCCAAGATCCACTTCAAATAAAAGCAGCACTCCATGCTGCTCAAGAAGCAAGTAAACAAAGAAATATAGAGATACCTATCATGGTTTGTGTAACTATTGAGCTTAGTGGAACTATGCTTATTGGTACAGATGCTGAGACTATAGCAACCATTATGGAACCTTTTGATATTTTAAGTCTTGGTTTTAACTGTGGAACTGGACCAGAGCAAGTGCTTAAGCATGTAAAAACACTAAGTGAAGTTTGGCACAAGCCTATAAGCATCCATGCAAATGCTGGACTTCCTCAAAACCGCGGTGGCTATACTTATTATCCTATGAATCCTGAAGAATTTTCAATAAATCAAGAGAAGTTTTTAAACTTTGATGGTGTCAGCTTTTTAGGTGGATGTTGTGGAACTACCCCTGATCATATTCGTGCACTTGTAAATAAAACATCAAATACAAAACCTAAACAACCAACTGGGAGCCATCCAACCTCTGTAGCTTCACTATTTAATACCACCCCACTCATACAAAAACCAACTCCACTTTTAATGGGTGAAAGAAGTAATGCAACTGGCTCAAAAGCTTTTCGTGAACTACTCTTAGCAGAAGATTATGAGGGTACCCTAAGTGTAGCTCAACAACAAGTTCGTGCAGGTGCTCATATAATTGATATTAATGTTGGTTTTGCAGGTCGAGATGAAACTAAAGATATGAATGCTGTTATGGGGATGTATAACCAAAAAATTGCCCTTCCTCTTATGCCAGATTCTACTCAAACAAGTGGACTTGAGACTGCTCTTAAAAATATTGGTGGAAAACCAATTTTAAACTCTGTTAACCTTGAAGATGGTGAAGAAAAGTTTGATGAAATTTGTTCTTTAGCTAAAAAATACGGTACTTCTTTAGTTTGTTTAACAATCGATGAAGCAGGTATGGCTAAAACGATTGAGAATAAATTAAAAATAGCAGATAGAATTATAGAGTTAGCCACTTCAAGACATGGGTTAAAAAAAGAAAACCTAATTTTTGATGTACTTACATTTACACTTGGAAGTGGCGATGAAGAGTACTGGAATGCAGGAGTTAATACCATAGAGGCAATAAGAAAGCTTCATTTAAAACATCCAGAAGTATCAACTACTTTAGGTCTCTCAAATATCTCATTTGGACTTGACAAAGATGCCCGACCTTATTTGAACTCTATGTTTTTGCACCATTGTTTAGAGGCTGGCTTAACAAGTGTAATTATCAATGTTAAACATATTATCCCTATAAATAAAATCTCTCAACAAGACCAAGATATCTGTAATAATCTTATCTTTAACAAAGGGGAAGAACCACTATTTAAATTTATTGCTCACTTTAGCGACAAAGAAGCTATAGACACTTCAGCCGACGATGAAGAATATCTAAAAATGAGTGATGAAGAAAAAATTGCAAAGCTTTTAATGGATGGAGATAAAGAGAGAATGATTCCTCTTGTTGAAGAGGTTCGTAAAACGATTGCTCCTGAGATAATCGTAAATGAAATTTTAATTGATGCGATGAAAGTTATTGGTGAGCTTTTTGGCTCAGGTCAAATGCAACTACCGTTTGTCCTTCAAAGCGCTGAAACAATGAAAAAAACAGTTGATTATCTAAACCCTTATTTGCCAAAAATCAAAAAAGAGGTAGATACAACTTTAGCTTTAGGTACTGTAAAAGGCGATGTACATGATGTTGGTAAAAATCTTGTAGATATTATCCTCTCAAATAACGGTTTTAAGGTAAATAATCTTGGAATTAAAGTTGAATTAGAAGACTTCATACAAGCTACAAAAGATGGGCATATCTCTGCTTTTGGGATGAGTGGACTTTTAGTTAAGTCTACTCAAGTTATGCAAGAAAATTTAAAAGCTTTAAAAGATGCAAACATAAAAATTCCTGTTCTTTTAGGTGGGGCTGCTTTAACTCGTACATTTATAGATGATTTTTGTCGCCCTTTTTATGATGGTCCTATTTTTTATTGCAAAGATGCTTTTGATGGCGTTACTGCTATGAGTCGCATTGAAGCTGGTAATTTTGATACAGATTTGCATGGTAAAGATACTCTTAATCTCAGCTCAACTGCAAGTTCAAAAAAAGAGATAATTATCCCCCCATTTGCTGAACTAAAGATGCCAAACCGTGATATTAAAGTTCCAACTCCACCTTTTTGGGGTAGACGAGAGATAAAACTAACATCAGCACAAATAGAGATGGCATTTGACTGGATAAACCATAAATTTCTTTTTAAGCAACAATGGGGATACACTTCAAAAGGTAAAACTAAAGAGCAGTACCAAAAACAACTAGATGAAGTTGTTTGGCCAATCTATGAAAAACTAAAAAGAAGATTTTTAGATGAAAAACTCTTTGAGCCAACCATCATTTATGGCTATTGGCCTTGTAGAAGTGATGATAATACTCTTCTTATCTTTGATGAGAGTGAGGGTTATAATGCCGAAGATGAGATAAATCGTGAACCTTTAGATATAGTTATAGGAAGAGTAAGAGAAAAATTTGATTTTCCTAGACAAACTAAAAAACCTCATCGTGCAGTAAGTGATTTTTTTCACTCTAATAGACATGATGTTATAGCTCTAACATGTGTTAGTGCCGGAAGCAAACTTAGTGTTGTTGAAAGAGAAATTTATGAGACAGATAAATATACGGAGTATTATCAATTTCACGGACTCGGCGTTGCTCTAGCTGAAGCATTAGCTGAGATAGCACATAAACAAATCAGGCTTGATTTAAATATTTCAGAGAGTGAAGGAAATAAATTAAGTGATGTGCAGATGAATAAATATCAAGGGTGCCGTTACTCATTTGGATATGCCGCTTGTCCTGATTTAGAACTTAACCGTCCTTTGTTTAATCTTTTAAAACCTGAAGAATTTGGGATAGAATTAAGTGAGACTTTTCAGATTCATCCTGAGCAATCCACTTCTGCTTTGGTTGTTTACCACCCCAATGCTAGTTACTATAATGTGTAAGTTTGATATATATATTCCTCTCCTGAAGCACTGCAATTAAGTTAAGAATAGTTGTTTAGATTCTGAATCAAGTTCAGAATGACGAAAACTCATATACTTCGTCATTCCGTGCTTGACACGGAATCTAGTTAAGCATTAACTTCATGGCAGTGCCTCTTATGAGATGAAATACACACTAAGCAGTTAGATAAGAGATGACTAAAAAGATTGTTTAGTTTTATATAAAATGACAAGCATAAACACTACAAGATTTTGCGAGGTTAAAACCTCACTTTAAAAGTGGAAAATAAAAAAATTATTCTATTTCTATCTCCTCAAGATTAGCAATTTCTTCATCACTAAACAACCGAGAGATAGCAATAAACCGAACCCCCAAAGGAATCTCCAAAGAGAAACTAGAGCCACGACCTTCTACTACATCTATAGTTAAATGAGTAGCTTTCATATACTCAAACTGCTCTGGTGCCATAAAAAACTCGCATCCATGAATTTCACCGATTTTTATATCACGACTACCAACCATAAAATCTCCAACTGCAAAACACATAGGGGCTGAACCATCACAACATCCTCCGCTCTGATGAAACATTAGCTCACAATCATGCTCCTTTCGGAGCTGATCTATGATTTTGTTAGCAGATTCTGTGGAGCTTACTCTACTTGTAAAAGACATATATTAAAAGAAACCTAAAGCGTTTTCATCGTGAGAGGTTAAAATATTTTTAGTGTGGCGATAGTTATTTAACATCATCATGTGAGTTTCACGACCGATTCCTGATTTTTTATATCCACCAAATGATGCATGAGAAGGGTAAAGATGGTAACAATTAGCCCAAACACGACCAGCTTCAATACTACGAGTTAGTTTTTGCATCTCATGAACATCTCTCGTCCATACACCAGCACCAAGACCATACATTGTGTCATTTGCTATCTCGATAGCTTCATCAATATCTTTGAAAGTTGTAACAGAGACTACGGGTCCAAAAATCTCTTCTTGAAAAACTCTCATCTTATTGTTCCCTTTTAAGACTGTCGGTTGAATATAAAAACCTTCTGGGAACTCTTCAACATTCTCTTTTCCTCCACCTACAAGAACTTCAGCACCCTCAGCTTTACCTATATCTATATAGTTAAGAATTTTTTCATACTGATCTTTTGATGCTTGAGCACCCATCATACAATTAGGATCTAGTGGACTGCCACGCTTAATGGCTTTAATTCTCTCTATCACTCTTGCCATAAATGGCTCATAGATACTCTCTTGGATTAAAGCACGAGATGGACATGTACAAACTTCGCCTTGATTAAATGCAAACAAAACCAAACCTTCTATAGCTTTGTCAAAAAATGCATCATCTTTAGTCATGATACTTTCCATAAATATATTTGGTGACTTACCACCAAGCTCTAAAGTAACAGGAATAATATTTTCAGAAGCATATTGCATAATTAATTTACCTGTAGTAGTCTCACCAGTAAATCCAATTTTGCGTATATCTGGGTGTAAAGCTAACGGTTTACCACACTCTGGACCAAAACCATTGATAATATTTATTACCCCAGCTGGAACTACATCAGCAATAATCTCCATAACAACAAGGATAGAAACAGGAGTTTGTTCAGCAGGTTTAAGTACTACACAATTTCCAGCAGCGATAGCAGGAGCTACTTTCCATGCAGCCATAAGAATTGGAAAATTCCAAGGGATGATTTGAGCTACAACGCCAAGAGGTTCATGAATCTCTTGAGAAACAGTATTTGCATCCAAATCAGATACAGTTCCAGATTCAGCTCGAATAACACTAGCAAAATAACGGAAATGATCTATAGCAAGAGGTAAATCCGCGTTTATGGTTTCTCGTATCGCTTTTCCATTATCCCATGTCTCAACTAAGGCTAACATATCAAGATGTTCTTGCATCTTATCTGCAATTGAATTTAATACTGCGCTACGCTCAGCTACAGAAGTTTTACCCCAAGTAGCAAAAGCTTTATATCCAGCTTCAACTGCTATATCTACATCTTTTTTGTTAGATTGAGCAACTTTTGTCATCACCTTATTGTCAATTGGCGAAATAGCCTCAAAGTATTTGCCATCAACTGGTGCTATCCACTCTCCACCAATATAGTTTTCGTACTGTGATTTTAACTCTGGTTTATTCTGTGCCATTTAATTCTCCTAAGTTTATTTTAATTAAAGTATACATTTAAAGATAATCTGTCAATTATATGTCATCTATTATGTAATGTTCTAAGATTAGAGTTCATTTTGTAACATTATTTAGTAGTTTTTCTAATTGTGAAAGTTTTTTTATTTTATAAGAAGCCTTAGAAAAATCATGAGTAACTGTAAAATCATTATGAACTATTACACATTCTATACCTGCATTATAAGCAGAAGTTAACCCTCTTTGTGAATCTTCTACAACTATAGTTTCTTCTTTTTTTGCATCAAAAAGTTTTAATCCACTTAAATATGGTTCTGGATGTGGTTTTGAATGTTTATAATCCTCTACACAAAGTGTAAAATCCATAAAATCAACTATACCCCTTCCCCTATGAATCAACTCAAAATCAACTCTTCTTGAAGTTGTGATTATCCCCATATTGTATTTTTTAGATAACTCTTTTAAAATATTTTGCACACCATCTATGGTAATATCTTCATTTTTTATAAGCTCTTGATAGTAGATATCTCTTTGTATTCTAGCTTGTGTTATATCTTTTTGTGAAATTCCTTGTGCCTCAGCAATCTCCCAAGCTCTGCCACCTCGTGCCATTATCTCCATGTAAACATCAAGTTCTAATTCTAAATCAAAAAATTCTTTTAAAGCTTTTTTACTTGCCTCATAGTAATGTTTCTCCGTCTCAACAAGTACGCCATCATTATCAAATAGTATATATTTTTTCATAATCTAATTATACTATCTTCTTCTATAACTAAGAGCCTCTAAAATATGTTTTTTACCTATAACTTCACAAGAATCCAAATCAGCAATAGTGCGTCCAACTTTTTGAACTTTTTTAATGCCACGAAATGACAAATCAAAACGACTAATCGCTAAATCTAGAGTACTTCGTGCTTCATCATCTAATAGACAAAATTTTTCTATCTCACTATCGTTAAGTTTAGCGTTAAAACTTTTTTGACCTCTTTTTTTTGCAAATATATGGCTTTGAACAACCATCTTGTGAAGCTCTTTTGATGTGTAGCTCGTTTTATCATCTACACTTACACTCTGCATAGTTACACTTAAATCTATCCTGTCTAAAAATGGATCTGAAAGCCTGTTTTTGTATCTTTGTATCTCCAATTCATTACATCTACACTCACGAGACTCATTTAGAAGGTTCCCACATGGACAAGGGTTCATAGCCCCAATAAAAAGAAAATCCGCTGGATATTCCACCTTTGAATTTACTCTTGATATTCGTATTTTCCCATCTTGCATCGGCTCTCGTAATGCCTCCAATACATTTTTAGAAAAATGTGGTAACTCATCAAAAAACAAAATTCCTCTATGAGCTAAACCAACCTCCCCTATTTGAGCTTTAAAAGAACCACCACCAAACACGCTTGCCAAAGTTGAACTATGGTGAGGGCTTCTCATACTTCTATGTGGTTTAAAATCTGGCTCAACTAAATCTAATGCTTGAAGTTTTGCAACATCTAATATGTCATCACTACTCATAGGTGGCAAAATATATTTTAATCTTTTAGCTATCATGCTTTTACCACACCCTGGGCTACCCTCAAATAAAATATTGTGAAATCCAGCTGCAGATATAAGTGCTGCTCTTTTTGCCACCTCTTGACCTTTAACATCTACAAAATCATCTTCATACTCTTTTACATAATAATATTTTTCACCCTTTATTTTATAACTAGGATAATCTATACTACTTTGCTCAATACTTGGATTTGATGTGCTTTGATTTTTGAGCAAATCTATCCCTTCTTGAAGAGTTTTGACTCCATAAAACTCAATATTTGGAATTTTTGAGAGTTTGTTAAGGCTATCATATGGGACTATAGCTTTTTGAATTAGCTTCTGATTTGCTAGTGATAACATAAGTGGATACAGCTTATTGTTCTCTTTTACTGCACCATCAAGCCCTAATTCACCAAATACAAACCAATCACTAAAATCATCTTCTAAAGTATTTAGTGCTATCATCAAAGCTATACTCAAGTCAAATTGAGATCCCTCTTTTTTTTCATCAGATGGAGCTAAAGACAAGGTTATACGTTTTGGAGGAAAAGAGAAATCATTACTCAAAAGTGCTGATTTAACACGCTCTTTTGATTCGGTTATCGATGTACTAGCCATTCCAACCACACTAAAAGATGGTAAACCTTTAGTTAAAGTTGATTCAACATGAACTACCCTAGCATCAAGACCCTCATAAGTTGCACAGGAGACCATCTTCATAAATAACAACTTTCTAATATTGATAAACTTATTAATATTACTTTTTTCATAACAAAATCTCCCTCGTAAAAATATAAATTTACAAAGAATAGCAATTTTTATATACAAACATTAAAAACATGACAAATTGACATGTTTTTGAATTGGTGTTTGTGTTTTGAGAGTGAAGTGTTTGCACCACTTGAGATTTCACTTGCTCCCTTTTCTCACTCACTGACATTAAATCAAGGATTAACTAGATTCCGTGTCAAGCACGGAATGACGAAGTATGATGTGAGTTTTCGTCATTCTGAACTTGATTCAGAATCTAAATAATTATTCATAACTTAATGTCAGCCCCCCCCCCCTTTCTCACTCGGATGTGCTATACTATTTCTTTGTTTGTCCTGTTTGGTGCAAGTGTTATAGCCCCCTTTCTCACTCGGATGTGCTATACTAATAGTATTTTGAATATCTTTCACCATCATGTTATAGCCCCCTTTCTCACTCGGATGTGCTATACTTAAAAAAATATTGGTCAGATACAGCAAATGCGTTATAGCCCCCTTTCTCACTCGGAT
>WFPU01000025.1 GCA_015487435.1 Sulfurimonas sp. | reverse complement strand
TCGAATAACATTACATGCCGTAATTGTTTGTTGTACATCCAAATCAACAACATTAACATAATATTTTTTGCTTAGTTCAACAGCTAAATTATAAGCTATAGTACTTTTCCCTACACCACCTTTTTGGTGGGATATTGCTATTATCATATATTTCCTTCAAATCGTAAAGAAAGTGAATTATGTTCATGAACATAATTTAGAAAGTATAATAGAAAAAAACTAATTTTGCAAATTATTCCATGAACATAATTATAACATTTGTTTTTTATAGAATATGAGATATAATACAAGAACTTTAAAAAAGGTGCAGGTGTCATGCAAGAACAAACATACGATACAAACATAGAAGCAACACTCTTATCAAGCATAATATATGACCCTGCCCTCATGGAAAAATATGCTTCCAAAATTAATAAAAACCTGTTTTTCCTACCTCTCCATAAAAACATAATCGATATTGTTTTAAAACTTTACGAAGCAGACAAACTTATCGATGAGGAGATCATCAAAAATAAATTAGGTCCACAGTTCGAAAATGATCTGATCTATATCCTTACGAAAAATCCTGTAAGTGGACTTGATGATTATTTAGAAATCTTGCAAGATTATGCAATGAAACGCGATATGCAAACTCTTGCCTATGATATTACAAAGTCACTTCAGTCCAATGTTTCAGGTTTAGAGCTTCAAGCGAAAGTAGCAAACCTCACTGAAAAGATTACCAGCTCAAATCAACTTGAGATTCTAGAGATAAACAACATAAGTAATATTAAAGATAAAGAGGTGGATTTTATCTGTAAAGGCTGGTTACCTATTCCTGTAAGAACTGTATCTCTTGTAACGGCACCGGGAGGAACCGGTAAATCTTGGTTCGTTTTACAACTTGCAATCAGAGCTATACAGGAACAAAATATAAAAAAAGCATTTCTGTGGCTTAGTGAAGACCCCAAAGAGATCAGTAAAAACAGATTCAATAAAATCTATGAGAAGGTTGTAAAACTTACAGATGAATCTATAAAGAGTAAAATAGATATCAGTGATTCTCCCACTATTCAATTTCTCTATGATGACCAAAGAAAAGTAGAGGTCTCTCCCCTCTTCTCTCATTTTAAAGCCAAACTTCAAGAGTATGATTTAATTATTCTTGATCCACTTATTGCTTTTTATGGAACTGATGAGAATAACAACTCAAGTGCGAGAAGATTTATGCAGCTCTTTACCGATTGGGCGAATAAAGAGAATAAAACTATCATCTTTATCCATCATAGTACCAAAAATACAACACAGAGTAGGGGGGCGAGTGCATTTGTTGATGCAGTAAGAACTGTATATGAAATTGATAAGGTACGAGACAAAGAAGGTAATGAGAAAGATACACATAAACGTATTATTAAACTTACCAAAGATAACTACGGTATTGGTAATATACTAGAAAGTTATAGTGTAGAGAGAGAACTTTTCCCGATGAAGATTAAACATGAAGAGGTTGTCTATAAAGATGAGAACCTCTCTTTTGGGATACCAAACGATTTTTAATCGTGAGTAGAGTAAAGGAGAATTTATCATGATAAAAAATATACTTCATTTTTTTAAAAGAGTTTTCTCCAGAAGAAAATGGGGAGAAAATCCTCGTTTTTAAAAAGAGGAGCGTGATTTGAAACTATATCAGACATCCATCAAACTCAAACCCTACCCAAGAGGATTCCATATCATCACAGAGAGAATATCTGCCCTACTCTCTGATTATAACATCACAACAGGAATTATCAATCTCTTCATCAAACACACAAGTGCATCTCTTACCATCAATGAAAACGTCGATCCGAGTGTTAGAGAGGATATGGAAAATTTCTTTAGCGATATTGCAGATGCGAAGTCATATTATATTCATACCTATGAAGGAGATGACGATATGCCCGCCCATTTAAAAAGCTCACTTCTTGGACAATCGCTGACCATTCCAATTACAGATGGAAAATTGAATCTTGGCACCTGGCAAGGGATTTATCTAGGAGAGCACAGAGACCAAGCACACTCTCGTGAAATTATAGTTACACTGCAGGGAGAGTAGGGCAGGGTGTTAAAGTACTTCGCATTAAACTCCTTAAAAGTGATTTTTCTATGAAAGTACTAGGTATAGATCCAGCACCAGCAAAGGATTCGGTTGTATTTGATGGCAGAGAGTTTCAACACTACACTCCTAAACAGCTTAAAGAACATATTGAGAGACTCTCCATGCAAGAGGAGTCACTCTTTATTGCCTGGGATGCACCACTGAGTGCAGCCATGGATGAAGAGAATTTTTCTTTGACCATCAGAAAGATAGAGCGCTTCTTTAACAGAAACGGCAGATATGCAAAGGAGCTGCATATTCCAGAGGGGATATCAACACTCGGTTTTTCATCCTGTCCTCATTGGACTATATCTCAGTATCTTTTCGGTCATCCTGTTATCAATCCCCATTTTTGCAGAAACATAGATTTTACATTGGTGATGGATAATGAGACTTTGCAAAAGAGTGGAGCAGGGCACTATATTACAGAGATACATCCAGCACTTTCACTGTGGATACTTTTAAAAGATATCATCGATGATGCACTCTTTAGTACTTCATGGAAATATAAAGGTGATAGTTCTCTAC
>WFPU01000024.1 GCA_015487435.1 Sulfurimonas sp. | reverse complement strand
GTCGTATTCCGCTACGCTACATACAACAATTGGCAGGAGCACACACTAAGCCATCCTCCAGAAATCCACAAGTGGATTTATGAAGTGTGACTGAGTGGAGCTCAGCCCCCGCCGTTATGAGTCTAGTTGCAAGCACTTTGTTTTAAGTTAGTTTTTGCAAACAAAAACTAGCTTTAAAGAAAAAAGCTTAAAAAATGCAAATGCCAACAGTAAACTAAACAGCCTTCTCAAAAAAAGCTAACAAAGTTTACTAAAAGTAAAAATTGATAAAATCTTAGTAAGTAAACTGACTTCCGTTTAAAGTGCTAAAAGATGGAAAGTTCGACATCATAACAAAAACTTGGAGAGAAATAGAAAGCCAAAGCGCGGCTTTCTATTTCTCAAGACCGCCGTTATGTGAAAGTTAAACATATTGACAAAATGAATAAAATTGAATATAATTAGAATAATAAATATTCAAGGATTGCATACTATGAAAACAGTTACAATGAGAGTAGATGATTCTATTTACAATATGATAAAACTTGCAGCAGATGGACAAAAAAGAAATCTTTCAAACTTCATAGAGTTTGCAACAATGCAATATCTTACTTCATCACAATTTATAGAAAAAGATGAGATGAATGAAATTTTAGAAGATAAAGAGCTTGTGAATAACTTAATGAACGGATTAGAAGATTTCAAAAAAGGTGACTACACAATTGTCTAAGTATCAAATTGCTGAAACTAAAACTTTTGAAAAGGTTAAAAAAAAACTAGACAAAAAACTATATGCAAAGATTGAAAATTTTGTATATCCTCAACTTAGAGAAAATCCATTCTATGGTTCAAATATAAAAAAGTTAAAAGATAATTTAGAAGGTTATTATAGATACAGAATAGGAAATTATAGACTTTTTTATCTTATCGAAGATGATAAACTTATTGTGGCAGTTGTAGATTTTAGACATCGACAAAAAGCTTATGATTGAACACATAACAAAACAGAGTAGCCAATAAATTACCTAGCGGCAATTTATTGGCTATCTTCAGTCGTTAAACAAAGGTTAAAATGTATAGTAATAAATATTCAAGCCCATTGGGTGATAAATTACAAAATAAAATAAAACCAACTATTTCTTTAAATTTATGTGCTTGGTCAGATTTATTGGGATTTAGTTCACATTTTACAAAGAACAACTGGAAACCATCTGAGCAAGAATGGCAAAAAGTAACAGATAGACTTGATTCATTTTATAAAATTCACAGCAGATATTTTTCTGATTTAAATGGATTCATGTTTGTATTAAATGACGGTGTAATAAAAACACATTTTTTGGAAAAAGTGTCTAAAGATAATTCAATAAATATCCTCCATGGAATTGAATTATGGATTAGAAATATTATCATGGCTCATATATCTATTTTTGAAGAAGAAGTTTCAAATAACTTTCCAGGAGCAAGGACAGTAATTGCATTTGGAGAAAAATCAGAATATAGTTTTAGTGAAGCAAGAATTGATGATTTTGTTTTAAATTATACAAGACCAAAAGATGGATTTTCCAATATTGCTAAGGGAACGGGTAATCCTATTATTATAAGCAATCCTAAAGAACTTCAAATGAATACAGCTTTAGCAAAGGCATATATTTTAGATGATATGGGTTCAAAAAAAGGTATTGGTGGTTCTTCATTATATATTGATGAAAGTGTATTGATATTTATAACCAAATTAGTAAAAATGTCGAATATAATAACTATAAACAAATCTGATACAGAAGAAGGTAAATTGATTTCATTTGAATATACAGAAGAATTTGAAAGACCATGGTTATTTGGATTGTTGATAGATACAAAAATAAACATTAATGAAGAAATTATTAAAACTAATGTTTATAAAATAAAAGCCTATTATCCTAATGATGAACATCCAGAAGAATTTAGATTTGAACTGTAAAGTGTTTAACAAAACAGAGTATCCAATAAATTACCTAGCGGCAATTTATCGGCTATCTTCAGTCGTTATGCACACAACATCAAGGATATAAAAAAGTGAAATTAGAAAATGTAGTCCCTTGGGGAAGAAATCTTGAAGAATATCAGAAAATGTTTCGACTTTCCAAAGAAGATTTACAATTAAAAATATTAGGATGTGGCGATGGTCCATCTAGTTTTAATTTTGAAGTTACAAAACTAAATGGAAATATTACTTCAATAGACCCAATATATCAATTTACAAAAGATGAAATACAAATAAGAATAGATGAAACATCATCAGTTGTTAGTGAACAACTAAAACAAAATCAAAATGATTTTGTTTGGAAAAGTATAAAAAATGTTGATGAACTTATTGACATTAGATTAAAAGCTATGAATAATTTTATCATGGATTATGAAAATGGCAAAAAAGAAACAAGATATATTCATCAAGAGTTACCAAAACTATCATTTGGAAATGATAGTTTTGATTTAGTATTGAGTTCACACTTCCTATTTTTATACAGTGAACATTTTGATTTACAATTTCATATTGATTCAATATTGGAAATGTGTAGAGTATCAAAAAAAGAAGTGAGAATATTTCCACTGCTTGATTTAAAAAATCAAAAGTCAGAATATTTAGCACAGATTTTAGAAATATTAGAGAATAAAGGTTTTGAAACTAAAATCATAAAAACAGATTATGAGTTCCAAAAAGGAGCAAACGAACTGTTGAGCATTAAAGTGCATAACAAGTACGAGGAGACCAATAATTTACCCTAGCGGGAAAATTATTGCTCACGACAACCGTTGTGTGACAATGCAACTATTTATAAAACTTCACAAGGATTTAAAAATGGCTTCATTTATTGCAGGAAATTTAGGTTTAGCAAAGACATATTGGATTTTTGGTGTCATTGGTAGTGTTATAGTAAGATTTATTATGACTTTCATACTTATGAGTGGTGTAAATCCAATAATGGCTATTGTAATGGGATTTGGTTACTCGATAATAGTATGGATTGCTGTTTGGAACAGTGCTACCAACTATGAGGGTTTAAAACTATGGGCTATATTAGCAAAAATTTCAGTAGTATTTGGAATACTTGGAAGCTTAGCACAATTCAATCAATAGGATTATGAAATGCAATTATATATGTTGGCTATATTTGCTGTTTTGACAGTAGTAGCCTTTGGACTGTGGAAAGCCCTAGATAAATTTATAAAAATAAAATTGATTGTGCTTATATTTAGAATTTTCATTATGATATATTATCTTGGTTCTATTATAATGTTAAGTAAACTTATGGAACAACAAATATTAGGAGTTTAATCGTATGAGAGCAATGCAATCTAAAATTTTACCTGAGAACTGGCTAGAAATTGTACAAAACTTTGATATAAATAAATCAAACTTAAGTGAAAATAGCAAAATAATTGCAACTTATTTAATGC
>WFPU01000023.1 GCA_015487435.1 Sulfurimonas sp. | reverse complement strand
GTATGAAAATTGGGAAAAATTAAAAGAGAATATTGGAGATTCAATTAAAACAAAAGCATATGGGAAAAATAACGTTGCTAAATCAAAAGTTCAGTTCATTGAACTGGGAAGTGAATATTTTTTTAGAAAAAAAAGAGGAGAAGATTAGCTATCCTCTCATTATAATAGCAGACAAATACAATGTAAATGTAGGGACTATTATAAAATGAATAAATAGAAATTTTATAGAAGATAAAATCTCAAAGATAAAATCTCAAGTGTAGATGTTATCCCAAATGCAAACAGGAGTAATATTTACAGAACCCTGAAAGCCTTTGATATAAACAGAGTACCAGTTGGGGAGTGTTCAAAATTCTGTGTCAGTCTGATATAATAGACTTCTTTCATAACCCAAAAAGGTCCAAAAATTGCTATACATAATTTATGAAGAATTATGAGAAACTAAAAAAGCTAAAACCAGAACTTTTTAAAAGATTAACAGGTGTAAAACCTGATACATTTAAAGAGATGCTTAAAGTGTGTGAAGCACATCATAAGCAAAAGAAGTCCAAAGGTGGAAAGCCAAATAAATTGAGTGTATCCACTCAAATATTATTGATGCTTGAATACTACAGAGAGTATCGTTCAATGGCACATATGGCATTTGACTATGAAGTGAGTGAACCAACAGTCTCCAGAGTTATAAAAGAGATAGAGAGTGTTCTTCTATCATCTGGTAAATTTTCATTACCAAGCAAAAAAGCCCTCTATGAGAATGATGGAATAGATTTACAATACATTTTGATAGATGCTACCGAGTGCCCTGTAGAGCGACCAAAAAAAAGCAAAGAAAGTGCTATAGTGGGAAGAAAAAGCAGCATACAGTAAAAGGTCAAGTAGTCATCGACTCTAATCTTAGAATAATTTGTACATCAATTGCAATGACAAATACACATGACTTTAAGCTCTACAAACAGTCTCGCTTGCCACTCCCTCAAATGCTAAAAGTGTGTGTAGATACAGGCTATTTAGGAATTACAAACTTCCATGAAAACAGTGAAATACCAAAGAAAAAAACTAAGCTAAATCCTCTTTCTAAAGAGGATAAACTAGAAAATAAAAAGAAGTCATCTAAACGAATACCAATAGAACATATCAATGCTAAAATTAAAGCTTTTAAAATAGTTGCTCACAAGTATCGTAATCGAAGAAAAAGATTTGGTTTACGATTTAACCTTATCTGTGCTTTGATAAATTTTGATAGAGGTTTTCAGGTGGTTTAGAGGTTATGAAAGAAGTCTAATAAAGATATAAAAGGTTGATAAAAGATGAGTAAATTAGAGAATACAGGTTTTGATTTTAATGATGCAGTAACAGATATAATGAATGGTAAAAGTATAAGTGGAAAAGATGGTGTACTTGCACCATTGGTAAAACAGTTAGTAGAAGCTGCACTTCAAGCAGAAGTGGAATCACATATTGCACAAGAAGTATTTGCAGGCAATAAAAATAGAAAGAATGGTACATCTGCTAAAACAATAAAATCAGAGGGTGGTAGTTTTATTCTTGATACTCCAAGAGATAGAGCAGGCACATTTGAGCCACAATTAGTAAAGAGAAATCAGACACATTTAACAGATGACATTGAAGAGAAAGTTTTGTCTATGTATTCCCTTGGATTGAGTTATGCTGATATATCTAAACATATAGAAGATATGTATAAAATAGAGCTTTCTAAAGGCACTATCAGTAATATTACTGACAAGATAATTAGTAAAGTCAAAGAGTGGCAGGAAAGACCACTAGAGCCAATATACACCTTTGTTTGGTTAGATGCTATTCACTATAAAATTAAAGATGCTGGTAAGTATGATACTAAAGCAGTCTATACAGTCCTTGGGATGGATAAAGATGGTAAGAAGGATGTTTTAGGGCTATATATAGGGGAAAGTGAAGGTGCTAACTTCTGGCTAGGGGTACTTACAAAACTTCAAAACAGAGGTGTAAAAGATATACTAATTGCAAGTGTAGATGGACTCAATGGTTTTCCTGAAGCCATCAAAAGTATCTTTCCAAAAACAGAAGTACAGCTCTGTATAGTGCATCAAATCAGAAACTCTTTAAAGTATGTATCTTCTATGGATCAAAAAGAGTTTATGAAAGATTTAAAACCTGTATATCAAGCTACAAGTAAAGAGATTGCTGAAGATGAACTTCTTAAACTTGATGAAAAATGGGGTAAAAAGTACCCTATAGTTCTAAACTCTTGGAATAGTAAATGGGAAAATCTATCTCACTATTTTAAGTATCCCTATCCAATAAGAAAGATTATGTACACTACAAATATTATTGAATCAGTACATAGACAATTTCGTAAACTTACAAAAACAAAAGGAGCTTTCCCAAATAAAGATTCACTACTAAAATTACTCTATATGGGTATACAGAATGCAAAAGAAAAATGGACTCAGCCAGTACACAATTGGAGTCAAACAATCTCTCAATTAGCCATCTTTTTTGAAGGCAGACTGGATGAGTACTTAGAGCTGTAACTAGGTGTTACTTTTGGTAGCTGACACAGAATTTTTTACGGTCTCACCAGTTGAACAAAAATTCTTCCACCTCTTTAACTTTTAGCCTTCCACTGATTTCACAAACTGCCTTCCACTATTTTCACTTTTTACCTTTCACTTTTTGAGTGTTTTGTGAAAAGATTCTGAAATTGCATTGGCGAAATATTTAACCTTTCAAACAAGCTAGTTTTTGCACTATTTTATGGTGCTACACTTATCTATCTCATATCAAGATGGAAAAACAAATGAAAGAATTAAAAGTTAGAACTCCATTTGAGGCAGTTCAAAGTTGGTTTCAAACGAAGCCTGAAATATTTAAGATTTTACCAGATGTGTTTCAATATATTGCTTTTGGAATGGTATAATGTGGTGAAACTTGACAACTAGTAACTATATAAAAGAGGAATTATCCTGAACTATATTGAGCAAGGTATATCAATCAAAACCTTATATAGATAAAACATATATAGAAATTTTATATATACATGTTATAATTGTATTCATTTATAATTAGGAGAAAAGTTATGTTTAAAAGTGGTTCACCTGTCACAGGAAAAGATTTTATTGATAGAAAAAAACATCTTCCACTCTTTAAGGCATATCTTGATAACAACCAACATATTATGATAAAAGCACCAAGACGATTTGGTAAAACTTCATTGGTAAAGCAAATCTTTGATTATGAGAAAAAATATGAGTATGTTTATATAGATATCAGACTTCATCACTCTTTAGAAACATTATCAAACCAAATAGTCAATAAAGCATATGAATTTGTTAAAATAAAAAACTTTATCAATCAAGCAAAAAACTCACTCCTTAATTTATTACAATCTATAAAAACTCTTTCCATACCTGATGTTGCAGAAGTTACAATTGACATGTTAAGTAAAGAAAGGGACCCTGTTGAACTTTTTATTCACTCTCTAGATTTAGTAGATACTATAGCTTCTTCAAGAGGTATAAATATTAAAGTAATATTTGATGAATTTCAAGATATTACTAAACTTCATGATCAAAATATACTTGAGGTATTACGATCCATTGCCCAACATCATCAAAACATCACTTATGTTTTTTTAGGAAGTCTTGAAACTATTATGACAAATATATTTGAAAATAAGTCCTCTCCATTTTTTCATTTTTCAAGTGTAATTCAACTAGAAGGTTTAGACGTAGATGAACTCTTTGAATATACTCTTCAACAATTTGATAGTAAAAAAATAGTTTATGACAAAGAGAGCCTATATAAAACTATTTGCTTTTTAGAAGGACACCCTGAATACAGTGCTAAAGTATTACAAACTTTATATATTAATGCCACTCTTGAAAAGAAAAAAATAGATATAAATTCCTGTCTTGATGCCATTAGTTTTAGGGTGATAGAAAACAGGGCATATCTTGATGAGATTATTTCTAAACTTAAAAGTAAAAAACATCACTTTGAAGTGATTTATAATATAGCAAATGAAAAAAAATCAAATATTGCATCTGCTACACTTTACAATACTCATGTATCCTTAGAAGATATGGGTATTATCAAAAAAGTAGAAAAAGGACACTATAAGATAGTAGATATATTTTTAAAAATATTATTGCAACAAGATGACGATACCATGGTTTCACTTGATGGGAAGTTGATGATTCCTATGGATAAAAAAACTTAGATTTGAGACTATTATTAAAATGTTAAATAGTTTTGGCTTATCTTCCAGGTGTTTAAAGACTTTCTATTGAATAGAAAAAGAATACTCAAAAAATATAGTCTTATTTTAGCAATTTCATATGAGGACTAAAAATGGATTTTACAAAAATATTACAAGAACTAGAAGAAGCATCTCTCTTTGATTTATATCGCTTAGGTGCTGCGATAGGCGATGAATTAAGAAATCCTCAAAAACTAGAAAAAGTGAAAAAATCACTCACTGTTGGACAAGAGATTACTTGGTTTGATAATACTACCAATAGACTACAACGAGCTATAGTACAAAAATGCTCACCAACCCGTTGTGAAGTAGAAAATACAGAAAGTGGTGAAAAATGGAGAGTACATTACTCTTCTATCAACATAGATGATGTTGATACTTCCATTCAATCAAACAAAAAATTTGGAGTAAAAAAGAGTGCCCTTCGCGTTGGGGATATTGTCTCTTTTAAAGATAATGAAAATAAATTGCAATTTGCAAAAGTTCTCAAGCTCAATCCAAAAACTGCAGGTCTCATCACTATGGAAGGGATAAAATGGAGAGTTTATTATGAGAATTTATCTATCAACATGGATATTGATGCAGACATTATAAAAGAAAAAAAGTTAGAGTACGAAGAGTGGCTCAAAAATAATGGTGATCTCCTCAAGGATTCCCACACTGATATTTTATAGGTAAAAAGATGGCAAGAAAAACATACGGAACAACAATTTGGGGTGCAACATTTCTCAAGGCTATTGAGAAAGAAACAGATAGTGGTAGACTCTCTCGTGGCAAGAGTTACGCAAATACAGGTAAAGTCTATGACATCAAACTTCAAGAGAAAAAGATTGCAGCAAAGGTAAGAGGGAATTACCAACCTTTCTATCAAACAGCACTTAATTTCACTCCATTTGCAAAAGGGGACAAGCAATTCATCATAAATTATATCAATGAAAATCCGCTAATTTTAGCAGAGATTATGAATGCAAAACTCTCACCCGAACTGTTGAAATTTTTGAAGAAAAATGAGATTAATCTGTTTCATGGTTTTGATATGCAGTGTTCTTGTCCCGACTTTTATGGAGCTTATGCTTGTAAACATATTGCAGGTCTTTACTTTATACTGGTAAATGAAATAGACAAAAATCCCTTTATCCTCTTCTCTTTACGAGGTTTAGACCTTGTGAAACATTACAACATCCAAAAAGATTTAGTCATACCTTATCCTATAAAAATAGAGTATCAAACAGAGCAAGAGTCTTCTCCAAAAATGACAGATACAGACGAATTTACCCTTTTACAACTCACAAACCAAAAGAACTTTATACTCTCTCTTTTAGAGTCTAATCCTCAGTTTGCTCCGATTGATTATAAAGAGGTTTTAGACGAGTTTTATAAAAAAACGGCTAAAGAGTTACCTCTTATCGTCTCTTCTGTGCATAATGAAGCTATAAATATCATGCAAAGAGTACTCCAAGAAGCAGAGATATCTATAGATATGCAAGAAGATTTTAGTCATACTCAATTTACTATCAGTTCTGAGTTGTTTCTTTTACAAGATGTTCTTAGTGCGTTTAAACCTTACCTTACAACACATAAAGATAAAACAATTACTATGAGTTCTTTAAACCTCTTTAGGCTCTTTATCTCATTTGAAGACGAACAAGGGAGCAATCTCTACCGATACTTTTTTTATCTCTATCGCATTTGTTATATCCTCTTGCAAAAGAGTGCTTTCATCCCTTCCGTTTATGAATCCAAAAAGTTTTTTAAAGTAGTGTATAAACCACTCCTCTCACTAGAAGTCATAAAGGAGCAAGTTGCACAACTCACTCAGATTGCTCCACTCATGGTAACCTTTAGCAAAAAAGCACTTACTCAAAAGTCTCAAACAGAGCTTCTTCTCTCCCTTATACTCAGTGACATCATTCCAGAGTTTCACTTTATGCATAAAAAACATAAAAATAACCCTCCTGAAATTTCTTTGACATTTTTTGAAGCAAAAAGTTATCAAGTGACACAATTTGAAGATGAAAATATCGCGTCAAGTATCCATAACTATTTTTCTGTATTTGAGATTATACAGAGTCAGTACCGATATACTCTCTTTATCAACAAAGAAGAGACTTCAAATCCACAATACAAACTCTCTTTAGAGGTACAAGAGTCACAAACACACTATCCACTCAAAGAGAGCTTAGAGCATTTTCATAAGATTCCCATACTGCGTTTCATCTCTTTTTTACAAGCTTTTCTTCCTCAAATCACATTGCTACTTCAAAAAAAGAGCATTGCCCTCTCACAAGAGATATTAGAAGAATTTTTACTACGAACAGCCACTATTATCTCCAATCTTGGTGTTGATGTTATCCTGCCAAAAGAGTTAAAAAACCTCCTCAAACCAAAACTCTCCCTTAAAGTAAAAAATAATGGCTCAAAAAGTCTCCAATCATTCTTTACACTTGATGGAATGCTTGAGTATGATTGGCAAATTGCTATTGGTGAAGCATCTATTAGTGTGGCAGAGTTTGAAAAACTCTTAAAAAATGCAGGAGAGTTGATAGCCTTTAAAGATAGCTTTGTGGTAATGAGTGCAGAGGAAGCAAAAGCACTCTTTGCACAGATTAATCGTAAAACAAAACTCAATAAATTTGATATCCTTCAAGCTAAACTCAGTGGCGATGCAGAGTTTGATATAGATTTAGATGCCTTTTTTGAGCAGATGTTACAAGTAAAAGATATTACTCCACCAGATTCTCTTCAAGCCAATCTCAGAGAGTACCAACAAAGAGGATTTGAGTGGAATATTAACAATCTTTTAAATGGCTTTGGAACTATCCTTGCTGACGATATGGGACTTGGTAAAACGATTCAAGCCATCACTACACTTCTCTATCTCAAAGAGAATGGCTACATTAAAAAGAGAATTGTTGTCGTTGTCCCAACATCGCTACTGAGTAACTGGGAAAAAGAGATTGAAAAGTTTGCACCTACACTATCCTACTTCTCTTACTATGGCACTAAACGCCAACTAGAAAAGAGTGATATTCTCCTTACAAGCTACGATATCGCAAGAAGAGATAGTGAAGTACTGAAAAAAGAGGGAATTGATTGTTTAGTTATTGATGAAGCACAGAAGATAAAAAATAGTGATACAGCCATCGCAAAAACCCTGAAATCTTTCAAAGCTAAATATAAAATAGCTCTCAGTGGAACACCAGTAGAAAATAACCTCAGTGAACTTTGGAGTCTTTTTGATTTTACTATGCCAAAGTACCTCAAGACACTCAAAGATTTTACTAAAAACTATGCACAAGATATTGAGATAAACAAAGATAGAGCAAAGATAAAAAAACTCAAACAGATTACTGCTCCTTTTATGCTTCGCCGACTAAAAACTGACAAGAGTATCATTAATGACCTTCCAGATAAAATCGTGATTGATGAGTATGCAACGATGACAAAAGAACAAGCAAGTCTTTATAAAAGTGTTGTGGATGAGACGATGCAACAACTAGAAGTGGGAGAATCCAAAGGTTTAATCTTTAAACTTATCATCTCACTCAAGCAAATCTGTAACCATCCAAGAAACTTTGATAAAACGAGTCCTCTTAAAAAAGAACTTTCAGGGAAAACACAACTCCTTCTTGAACTCCTTGATACCATCATGCAAAAAGATGAGAAAGTTCTTATCTTCACACAGTATGTCGAAATGGGTGCAATATTAACTAAGCTCATTCAAGAAGAACTCTATACTGTACCACTCTATCTCAAGGGAGATATGAGTAAAAAGCAAAGAGAAGAAGCGGTTGAAAAGTTTCAGACAGATAAACGACATAAAATTTTTATCCTCTCATTAAAAGCAGGAGGAACAGGGCTCAATCTTACAGCAGCTAATCATGTTATCCACTACGATCTTTGGTTTAACCCTGCCGTTGAAAACCAAGCAACAGATAGAGCCTACAGAATAGGACAAACAAAAAAAGTAACTGTCCATAGATTTATCACAAAAAATAGCTTTGAGGAAAAGATAGATAAAATGATTCAAGCGAAAAAAGAACTCTCTAATTTAAGTGTCAATATTGGTGAGAGTTGGCTCAAAGATATGGATGTAGATACTATAAAAAATGTGTTTCAAGGGTAAATTGATGTGTCAACCCTATATCATACTAATCCATAAACATTCTAAGCTGCTGTTTCAACCTGTAACATCATTTTTTCTTCAAACTCGACAGGTGACAAATTATTATTTGAACTATGCATTCTTTGGCGGTTATAATAAACTTCTATCCATT
>WFPU01000022.1 GCA_015487435.1 Sulfurimonas sp. | reverse complement strand
CTTGATGGTATGCAAACTCTTTACCATTATCACTTGTAATGGTTTTTACAATATTTTTTAATGGTCTTAAAAGCTGTAGTATTGCACGGCTTACATCAAATGCTTCTTTGGATCCCACCTTTTGCATTAGTGTGAATTTAGAGTGCAAAAAACGCACCAAATCGGACACCTATAGCGTTTTAGTTCGGACACCCGTGACGTTTTTATTCGGACAGTAATGACGGAAATGATTCGGACACTTTTGAGGAAAAAGCGTCAACTTATCTTCGCTTAAGAAAGGGATATTTTCTAAATTCAAATACACTCTTTGTAAATTTATTTACAAGGGTGTTAGTAATGAGGATTATATCTATGAAATTAGTTCGTGATATTATAAAACTCCATAGTGATATGGGGTTGTCAATCAGAAGAATACAAGGTGCTACGGGAGTAGCTAAAAGTACCGTTGCAGATTATATTAGACGGTTTAATGAGTTAGGATTATCAACCCAGCAGATTAATGTTTTAGATGATGATGCACTAAGACAGCAGTTCTTTCCTGATATAGCAAGCGTTGTGGTCTCACGCAAAGCTATGCCAAATTTCAATTATATCTACCAAGAACTAAAAAGACGAAAAAAGACTAAAGTGACACTCTATTTACTGTGGGAAGAGTACAAAGAAGATAACCCAGATGGTTATCAGTACACTCAATTTCGTGTACACTACCGCCGCTTTATGAAAAAACTCAATCCTTCCATGCGCCAAACACACCTTGCAGGAGAAAAGATGTTTGTGGACTACAGTGGTGTTACAATTCCTATATACAACCAAAGAACCGGTGAAGTGGAGTATGCTCAAATATTTATAGCTGTTCTTGGTGCCAGTGGCTACACATTTGTTCATGCCACACCAAGCCAAAAACAAGAGGATTTTATTTACTCCCATGTAAAGTGCTATGAATTTTTTGGTGGAGTACCAAGAACTGTTGTTCCTGATAATCTAAAAAGTGCCATCATTTCCAATAACAAAAACGGTATAGTAGTGAATGAGAGTTATGCAGACCTAAATCATCACTATGGTGTTGTAGTGGATCCCGCACGCCCACGAAAGCCAAAAGACAAACCAAAAGCCGAACAGGGAGTACAAGCGATTCAACGCTACATCCTTGCACGATTCCGCCATCATAAGTTCTTTAGTGTTGATGAACTCAACGAGGCTATTGCAGAGTTACTTGATAGATACAATAATAAAATTGTCAAACATCTGCAAAAAAGTAGAACAGAACTTTTTCATGAACTTGATGCACCATACCTAAATCCACTTCCAGCAAACAGCTATGTTTATAAACAATTCAAGATTGCAAAAGTAAATCAGGACTATCACATAACCCTTGAGAAGTGTAACTATTCCGTACCCTACAAATACATTAAAGAGGAGGTGGAAATCAGATACTCTACACAGAGTGTTCATATCTACCATAAAAATAAACTCATCGCCACACATCCCCGTTTACGAAGAATTGGTGAAACATCGACACTGCATGAACATATGCCAAATGAACATCAATATGTAAGTGAGAAAATGAACCCTGAGAGACTCCGTTCTTGGGCAAAAAACATAGGAGAATACTGTAGTGTATTTGTAGAGGATGCATTTGAAGAGGTTGATTACAAACCGCAGGCTTATCGAAAAATAGTGGCCGTACTTTCTCTTGCAAAGCTCTATGGAAATACTGAGTTGGAACTAGCACTAATGTATGCTACAAAGATGCGAACTATCACTACTAAATCAATTAAATCGATACTCGATAAAAAGCTCTATCTCAGTAAAAGTGCCAACAATATACAATCAGTACAACATTCACTCTTTAATAATCACTCTAATATTCGCGGTGCGGATGAATACAAATAAAATGACAATACAAAAAAAGGATACAATAATGAACCATACTACCGTTATCAATAAACTTACAGAACTTGGCTATAAAGGATTTAAAGAAGCCTATGTGCAACAGATGGAAAATATCAATTATGACTCTATGGGATTTAGTGAAAGACTTTACCAGCTTCTTGATGCACAAGATATTTTTCTTCGCAATAAACGCATTATTATGAATCACAGACTTTCAAAAATTAAAGATAAACAGGCTGCACTTGATGCAATAGACTATAATTCAAAAAGAGAGATCAACAAAGCACAAATTAAAGCTCTTGCTACACTTAACTTCATTCATGCCAAACAGAACATTATCATTACCGGGAAAACCGGTACTGGTAAAAGTTATCTTGCTCAGGCATTTGCCAATAAAGCGATAATTGATGGATATAAGGCTTATTATGTGAGAACACCATCTCTGCTAGAAGAGATAAAAATTGCTAGAATAGATGGAAGTTACACCAATCTATTCAAAAAATATTCAAGATTTAAACTGCTACTTCTTGATGATTTCGGGGTATCTCCCATGGGTGAAGATGACGCTACAAATCTCTTTGAAATTATTGAAGATAGAACGGAGTTAAATTCTACTATCATCACTTCACAACTTCCTGTGAGTGAGTGGTACAACTATCTTAACAATAATACCATAGCAGATGCAATTTTAGACAGAATTGTTCACTCCTCTCACAGGATAGAACTCAGTGGTCCATCGATGAGAAAAATCAAATCTACCATAAAAACCGATGAGTATTAAAAAATCATTCGGACACTTTATGCTAAAATGGTGTTACAGAAAATATGCTCTTTCTTAGTGTCCGATATGAAACGCGTTAGGTGTCCGGATACTCCGTCATAGGCAATCTTAAAACTCCAACATATCGTTTGTTAAAATGCCATATTGTGTATGGCATAGTGCATCTCCATTTCCCAGTACCTCTTTTTTACCTTCAAACATACTACATGCCTCTTGCAATTTGAAGTTTAGGTACTCCTGGTTTGTTTTACAGATCTTACGAGCATACATCACTTTTTGCTGCTCTTTTTG
>WFPU01000021.1 GCA_015487435.1 Sulfurimonas sp. | reverse complement strand
AGGACACAGTGATTTTCAGTCACTTGCTCTACCGACTGAGCTAACAGGCCTATTTAAAAGAATGGAAGTATAGCTTTTTAGCACTGAAAATGAACTTAAAACATATTTGACAAGATGCTTCATCCAAAATTTAAATCTGAAGTGCAATTTTTAAAAATTTGAGAAAAGAAAATTGTAATTTTAGATTTAAATTTTGGCAAAGAGCCATAAAGCTTAAATATCTAAATTATATTTAGTAAATATATGATATAATCCATAAATACATTTTAGGATTTATTATGGATATTAGCTATTTCACAAGAAAACAAGAGTTAATCTTAGCAAAAATAGAAACAAAATTTATTAGAAAAGAGTACTTTGATATTCTAAACTCTAACGAAAGACTCATAGCACTTATAGGTGCAAGAGGTGTAGGTAAAACTACCTTACTCTTTCAATACATCAAAGCAAATAATGCAAAATCTCTTTATATGACTGGAGATGATATAGAGTTTACAAACTCCAGTATCTATACACTAGCGGATGAGTTTTATGCACTCGGCGGCAGGATAATTGTTATAGATGAAGTTCATAAATATAAAAACTGGGTTCAAGAGATAAAAAATATATATGACAGCTTTGTGGATCTTACCATTAGGATCAGTGGTTCTTCCATGATTAATATTCTGTATGAAAAATATGATTTGAGTAGAAGGCTTGTTATACATACTCTTCCGGTACTGAGTTTCAAAGAGTATTACGAGATTCAAAAAGGGATCACACTTACGTCATACACGTTCCAAGAGATTCTTACCAATAGCAGTGAGATATCTAAAGAACTTGTGTTTAAGTATGAAGATCTCTATGCAGAGTTTAAAAACTATCTACAATATGGTGCATATCCATTTTATTTAGAAGGGATTGAAAGCTTCAATAGTAAGCTCTTTAATGCTCTTGATAAGATTATTCATGAAGATATCCCCTCTTTAAATAAAATTGACTACTCTCATATATCAATTTTTGAAAAACTTATCTTCTTTGTTGTGTCTGCAAATAAACCATTTAGCGTAAATGTTGCAGCTCTTGCAAGAGAGTTTGGAGTGAGTGAACCAACACTCTACACATATCTTAGCATATTAGATAAAACAGCAATCTTCAAATCTATGCGAAAATCTTCACATAAGGTATCAAAAAAACCTCAGAAAATTCTTTTTGCAAATAGCAATATACTTTATGCCTATGCTGATAAAATTAATTTAGAACTCGACATTGGAACTATTAGAGAGACTTTTTTTGTTAATTGCTTTGAAAATATCTTTTACAGTGATATTGGAGACTTTAAAGTTGATAAGTATATTTTTGAAGTTGGTGGAAGAAATAAAACATTTTCACAAATAAAAGATAAAAAAAATAGTTTTTTAGCTTTAGATATTGATTTTACATCAAATAACAAAAAGATACCTCTTTGGCTATTTTCTTTTATAAAATAAATATTTTTATCGTTTATAACAAGGACTTGTCATAATTTATACAATAGAAGAACATAAAACAACAGCGATAATTTGTCAAAAATATCCTTTTTTCAAAGTATTTCAGATAAATTTGTAAAAAAAGTGCTACAATAGAATCAAGACGAGTGACTTTTAGTGTTGAGCCCGGATATTGGTTGCACTAAATTTTACTTAAAAAAGGGGTTTGTTATGAAAACTTTTACAATCTTTTCAAAATATATCGTTCTATCGCTTCTAACAATGATTTTCACTGTATCAGGATGGGGTGCCTTACATTCTTTTGATCGTATCAATCCAGATAAAACACACAACATTCAGGGAAACTATGCAATTGCAGGAAACACGGTAATGTGTTTAACTGAGAAAACAACTGGATACGGTGGGACATGTCAAGATACAGGCTATGAGTTAATTACAAGTAATATGCATGTCAGTAAATATATTGATATTGATGGTAATACTGGGACATGGAACTCTACTTCTTCTTACATTACAATACCTCCTTCTTTTGATTATGATACAAGCAATCCTAATAATCCTAAAAAAGGAGTTTTATGGGCTGGATTATTTTGGCAAGGAAGAATAAGTGCTAATACCGGTAATCCTTTACATTATGGCAAAGAAAATGGTATAAATAATTATAATCTTATTGATTCCAGAGGAGATACGATAACTGACACTTACCTAAAAACTGCAGGTGCGAAACAGATTAAACTCAAAATTGACAATGGAGCTTATAATGATATAAATTCTAGTACATTTTATACTTATGGAGGAACAGGAGGTAAAACTTATGCCTGTTTTGCAGATGTAACAAGCAGTGTAAAAACAGCTATAGATACAGATGGCAATCATACTTTTACCGTAGCGAACCTTACAACAAATGAAGGTAGAGAAAGTTCTCCTGGTGTCTTTGGAGGATGGTCGCTTGTTGTTATTTATGCTGAAGACAATACAGGGGACATGAGAAATATCTCCGTGTTTAATGGTTTTGACATTGTAAAAAATCCAAGTAACGCGTTTACAATTGCTGATTTCATTTTACCAAAAAGTAATACTGTCAAAGCAACCCTTTCTCTCTTTTCAGGAGAAGGTGAATATAGATATGGGCATAGACCTGGGAATACTGGTGCATATGACTGGGTAAAAATGAGTCCTGATAATGTAAATTATGATTTTATGCCGGTTCCAGCAGGATTAGATGATAGAAATATTTTTGATGCTAGATTTTCCGGTGTTACTCGCGTAGATATTAATGGAGAGAGCAATGATCTACAAGTTAATAATGATGGTGTAGATATTGACAACTATGATGTATCTGCCCTTATGACAACATACCGTGACAATAATCCAAATATGAATTCAATGTATATCCAGTGGTCTTCAAACAATGACTATATCACTCCAAGTATGCTTGTATTCGCAACACAAATATACGCACCAAAAATGTGTTATGACTACTCACTCAAACAAGATAACCACTTTTTAACTGTTGACAGAGCCTCAGATCCAGTCGCACGTATTGATTCACGCATTTCTTCTTCCGATATTGGTATTATGATTTATATCAAAAACACAGAAGCGGACATACCTGCAAAAGGTATCTCTTTCAGATCTGATGTAAATGCTACGATGTTCGATCAGACAGGCCATACTTATTCTTCAAATGTAAATGGTTCCATTCTGCAAGACAGAGGGATACCAACACTGACGACTCCATTGTGTGATTACAATGCCTCCGTAGATAACAACTCTTCTAACAATGGATGTACAGATGGGCATAATGTGAGAAAAGGCTTAGGAGATCTTGATGCCCAACAGTATATATATGCAAAATTTTTATTGAGTCCAAATATTTCAGGAGTCACTGACATCAATGAATCTTTAGGATTGACAATGGATTATTATATTTCAGTCAATGGAGCAAAAATTACCTATAATGATTATCAATTAGGTGGAAAAAATGTACCCCTTTGTCCACCAACAGGAGGATATAACCCAACATTTGGATTATTCAATGTCGTACAAAGTGGATTAACTACAAATAATCTCAATACACAAATCTCACGTAAGACTTTTAATGCAGATGTCATTTTTGATTCTGATGTGGCGACAGGCACCAATGATGCTCCATCAAGTGATATAAACACGACTGTTATGGTAGAGATCATAGATATGGACTCCTTTGGAGACATCAATGCCTCTTGTGCAAATCCTGACTCTTCGGTTTCTGATGCCATCTTTGTTCCGGTAAGTTTCACTGCATCGAATTGGCAAACGCAAATTCCAACGCAAGTTGACAACTATTATAACTTTGCAGTCAGAAATGCGGCCTTTCGTATTTGGTACTTTACAGACAGTAACGGCAGTCTCATTCAAAACTGGAGTGCAACGACCACAAATGGAAATAAAGATCTCATCTCCATTTCCGGCTTATACAATAGCGTAACATTTCCATTGTGTTCAACAGCTTGTTCTTCTCCAACATCTACAACATGTTTCAGCTGTATTAGAGAGAATTATGCAAGACCACTATGTTCACGAGATAATTTTTCTGTTCGACCTGAATCTTTTGATATTCATTTAATCGATGCGAATCAAACATCAACTCCAACAAGTATGAATGACCTCTCAACACTCTATAACTACTCTCCAGATGCAAGTTCACCACCAACAGACAGAATACATATTGTAGGAGATTACAACTACCGTTTCGATGTCAACTCTACAGGTCACAATAGTTTAGCATTTACTCCAGGCTACACAAGAAACTTTAACAATGACAGCGATCATAATGCCACAGTTTTATGGGATTCCAACAAAACACTTACAGTCTGTAATAATATTTCAGATATACCACTCTCTTTTTATATGATCAATGGTATTCTAACAAATGGCGTGATTAGCAATCCAAATGTGGGAGAGTATAAGATTAACATTATAGACACTTCATGGACTGCAGTGGATTGGGATTCTGCAGAATTAGCACACCATTCTACAGCTGGCTTCCTCAGTGGAACTGATTGTATTATTGGCTCAGATTCATCTAGTTTAAATGGATCACAGTATGGTTGTACAATTACTTCTAATCATCTAAATACCTATAATGGAAATATATATACATATCGAGACATAGCTGTAGAGTTTCATCCTTACGCCTTTACAATTGCAAATACTGTTACATTCGGTAGAGGGAACAGTGGAACCGGAGTACTTTCATCAGCTATGCAAGAACCGGCAAAACCATTCGTATACATGAACAACCTTTCTGATGATGAAAACATGTCTGTGCACTTAAATACAACCGTGACAGCAAGAGGGAAAAATAGCGCAACGGCTCTTAGTAATTTTGTCAAAGGATGTTTTGAAAAGCCGGTGCATCTCGACATAACAAGAACAGCTACAACTAACACTGCACTTGCATACAGCTATATAACTCATAATAAAGATATCAACGGTAGTGTTATTTCAGCAGATGACATAAACCGAACCATAGCAGCTGGAACTGCCTTGCAAAGCCCTTCTTTTTCAACATCAGGTTCATTCTTTCAAAAAGACCAAAATGGAACGATGCAGTTACTAACGAACTCAAACTATAACAGAGAGGTCAATGTCACTACAAACCCTGAAGATATCAACTTTACGACCATCTCAGTAGATGATAACGCAACCCTCTTTAATGCAGACTTACTCACCAACAAATATGCCGAAGGCAATCTTTCTGTGAATCAAAGAGTACTTTATTATTATGGCCGTACTGTTGCACCAAAAATCAGAGTGACTTGTAACACAAAACCTTGTCGAACTGGGATGCATGCCTCTAATAATAACAATATAAAAGAGCTCATTTCCTATGTTATATTTTGCCAAGGTGGAACTTGTAACAGCTCTATTTTACCAACCGGTGCAACACAGGTTGCTGATATTAGATGGTTTGAAAATAGAAATCACGATTTTAATCTTCCATTAGGTACTGATGGGACAATAGGGACTATCAGTGAAGTAGCAACACCGAGTTATGTCTCTGAAATCAGTCGTAGCATCACGAAGCCGAATTATGAAACAGAAGCTGTTATGGAACTTAGTAACACTGCCGCTCTTCCATATGATGCCATTATGCAGATGCAATCTTCTCCATGGTTGATCTACAATGCCAATGATGCAAACGCAACTGCAAATCAATTCATCATCGAATTTGTCGGTGAAGGTGGTTGGAGTGGAAAATATGAAGACAATACAACAACCAAAACAAATGAGTCAGGTATTACAAATAGGAGAATAATGTGGTAAGAAAAACTTTGCTCTTTAAAAAAAGAGCCTTTACGATGATAGAGCTTATTTTTGCTATCGTTATTATTGCCATTTCTGTCATATCTTTGCCTATGATGATGCAAAGCTCATCACAAGCTTCAAATGAGAGTATAGTGCAAGAGGCAATTTTCGCAGCTGAGGCAATCCTAAATGAATCTACAGCCTATTATTGGGATCAGAATTCACAAGATGATGCTAATACAACTTCCGGTGGCTATTCAAGAGTTGTCAATACAGGAGACTGCTTAGGAAGCGGTGTACCATACAAAAGAATTGGTCATATCAATAGACAATGTTTGGATGACAATACAACAACTCCTTTAAATAGTGCCAGTACTATTGCTGTAGAAAATGCACAAACTCAGTTCACAAATACATCAATACTTACAGGTAATCCAAGCGCTGCAACATACAAAAACCATTATAGTGCCAATGTTACAGTCACTAATTGTTCTGTTGGTCCATGTGTACAATTCGGACTTGAGGCAAATAACCCAAATCTTAAACAAATTCAAATTTGGATTAAAAATGATGATACACATAAAACTATAGTTTTACTCCGTGCTTATACAGCGAATATTGGAGAAGTTAAACCAGAAAGTAGGATTTTTTAATGAAATTTAAAAATAACCATAAAGCATTCACTATGCTTGAACTCCTTTTTGTCATAGTAATTATGGGTATACTAGCAAAATTCGGAGTCGAATTTTTAGCACAAGCCTACAATAACTTCATCTTCACAAAAATCAACCATACGCTCCAATCACGTAGTGAATCAGCTGTAGAATTTATTACAAAACGCTTAGAATATCGTATTAAAAGATCTGTTATTTCTAGAAATACAAACAATGGAACAAGCTATCCCGGTTCATTTAATTATCTTAGTGACAGCACTCTTAGTGATAATAATGCTACTGTTTTAGAGTGGATAGCTGCAGATAATGATGGATTTCGGGGAAATGTTGCTCCTTTATGGAGCGGCGTAATTGACCTAAACTCGAGTAATGCAACAAGATTGATATCACCAGGGACAAACTTGAATGCTACGAGTGCACAAATACATCTCTTATCTTATGCAAATGGCGCGACAGCCAATAATGCTGCCATCTATTTTATAAACTCTTACCTTACAACAAATCCTTGGGGATATGGAGGTGTCATCACAGACCAGAATCAAACTTTGCACCCAATCAATTTTTCAGTTGCAAATCCGACACAAATACTACCAAAAGCAGGTACAGGAGATTTCAGTGGCAGAGAGGTTTTTGAATATTATAAACTTGCATGGACTGCATATGCTGTTGAGCTAAAAGACTACAATATTGGTAAAAATGCTGGAAAAAATGTTGGCGATCTCTACTTTTATTATGACTATAGACCTTGGGAAGGAGAAAATTATCATACTAACGGTAAAAAAGTCCTTCTTGCAGAAAAAATAAACACTTTTAGATTCCGTTCTGCAGGCTCACTAATTAAAGTTCAGGTATGTGCAAAAAGTGATTTAACCGGAGAGGAGTATGCACTATGCAAAGAAAAAACAGTTTACTAATAAAACCTGCTAAACAACTCTACAAAAGAGGAATGGCTATGATTATGGCTATTGCCGTATTGGTAATTATTGCCACTATTATGGCACTATCTCTTGCACTTTCAAGCCAAACCACCAAAAGAACAACCGATTTATACCTCTATGAACAAGCTGTAATTCTTTCACACAGTGCAGCTGAATATGCAATGCTCAAAATGTCACAAGTAAATCCTTGTAGCTTAACAACACTCAACTACAGTTATAACAATACTTACGACATTAACACAAGTATGAAATATATTCCACTCAATGGTAGTACATGTGCAACAAATGCAGGAACAGATATTCTCGGTCTTACTACTTACCCTGCATCAGATGGAACAGTAATTTTAGATGTCACTGTATCAACAAAAGCGGGTATAGCACCCGAACCTATCCGTTATTTTAGAAGGACCATACAAAAATTATAAATCTTCCCTTCTTGTAAACTTTTTCGTGATATAATGAAAAAAAATTAAAAGGATTTATCATGAATATATCAATGACAGGAAGAAATATAGAACTTACAGAGGGGATCAAAGAGCACATCACATCCTCTGTAGAAACACTCAAAAAATTCAACCTAGACATCATTTCAGTTAACGTGATCGTATCGACACAATCAAAAAAAGGTAAAGAGCACTCTGTAGTTGAATTCGTTATCAATCTTGCGCATAAAAACACTATTGTGATCAAACAAAATGACGAAGATTTATATGCTGCTATCGACTTAGCAACAAACCGTGCACAAAAAGCTATGCGTCGTATTCACGACAGAGAGAGTGACCACCAAAAAGTAGGTCTCAATGAAGCCAAAGCGGAAGTTGTCGATGTCAAAGAGGCTGCTGAAGAAATGGATGATGAGATCATTCCTGTTGAGCTGACACTCTACAAACCACGTGAAGTAGAAGATGTTTTAGAAGATTTAAAAACAAGTGGAAAAATGTTTGAGATCTTTTTGGACAATGAGAATAAAACACGTGTTCTTTACAAAAGAAACGACGGTAAATTCGGTCTTTATTAATCACTTCCAGAGGGAAGAAGCAAAGCTTCTTTCACCCTCTGCACTATCGCACTATCCTCTGCAAAATCCACCCATTTAAATTGTGAGCCACTTTGGCTTACCCCTTTTAACAGGTCTCCACTTTTTCTATATTTCAGATCAAGATTCGCTATGTCAAATCCACTTGTAGTCTTGACAAACTCATCGAGTCTTTCAGAACTTTTTTGATTGGTATATAAAAAACAGTAGCCTTTGAGCCCTGTTCTACTTACACGTCCACGCAACTGATGCAATGTGGAGAGTCCCAGTCTCTCAGCTCCAACAATAACTACAGTTGAGAGTCTTGGCAGAGAGATCCCAACCTCCACAACAGTTGTCGATATCAAGATGTCACCTTTCTCTCGAAACTCCAGAAGTATCTGTTCTTTTTCTTTGTCTTTCCCATGCGTTACATAGACATTTTGAAAGTTCTTTTCCCAGTATCCTCGTGCTTCATCGATGCTTTGATACTCCAGCATCTCACTCTGTGTCACAAGCGGATAGACCAGCAGTACCTGATTCCCTGCTACTATCTCTGCTTTTATATGTTCAAGTAAATCTGCAAAATCGCTCTTATGGATCACGCGGGAATCTATATCTTTTTTATAGGGTGTAGATGTGATCAAAGAGACATCGATGTGAGCTGACTCTATCATAGCGAGTGTTCGAGGGATGGGCGTAGCCGAAAACTGCAAGTAGTGTGGTTTCTTTTCACCCTGCGTGATGAACTTCTCAAGCATATTGCGCTGCTGTGTACCAAAGCGATGCTGTTCATCGACCATCACAAGCGCTGCTTTCGGCAGTTCTCTATAAAGCAGTGCATGTGTTCCTATGATAAAGTCATACGCCTCTAGAGAGCTCTTTTTTGTTCTGTTTGTCACAAGTGCTATTTTTATATTTGGCAGGAACTTTTTTGCCTCTTCATAGAGCTGGTTTGCCAAAATGGTTGTAGGAGCCATAAGAATCGATCTCTGTGGCAGCATCATAAAAGCCGCAGCTAAGATCACCATAGTCTTTCCGCTGCCAACATCACCGACTATCATTCTTTTTGCAGCTACATCTTTTGCAAAATCATTTTTAATATCTTCAATGGCCGTTATCTGCTCTTGCGTGAGCGTAAAGGGAAGCCCTTGCGTGAAGGCTTCATAACTACTCTTTTGCGATTGAATGGCTTTAAAATATCTTCGTTTCCCTGCCAATTGCTTCATGTAAACATAGAGCTCCAAATACTTTAAGGCCTCAATAGCCTCAGCACTTAACTCCTTACGCTCCAAAATCTCTTCTGTTGGAAAATGCAAAGGTAAGATATGCTCGATGATATCTTCTGTAATCCCTTCAGCCAAGAGATTCTCTGTTGTAAGTAAATCACCTACGAGACGTTGCATCACGTCACTTCGCAGTGCTGTTTTATACTTTGGTGTTATCTCTCCTGTTCTTGCAACTTTTCGTGGCATACTCATAGAGCACTGCCCTGTCTTGCATTCTATCATACCAAAGTAGCAGTCTCTATCGCCTACTTTGAACTGATGCAGCATATAAGGTTT
>WFPU01000020.1 GCA_015487435.1 Sulfurimonas sp. | reverse complement strand
TCATTCCAAACCTGACACTCCATCATTCCAAACCTGACACTTCGTCATTCCAAACTTGACACTTCGTCATTCCAAACTTGATTTGGAATCTCTAAACTAAACTATTATCCATCTCAGATGGAATATCTATTCCCATTAAAGTTAAAACTGTTGGAGCTATATTATTTAAAGCTCCTGTATTAACTTTATCTACGCCATCAGCTTCTACAAAACACCAAACTTTACCAACCGTATGATTAGTTAGTACATTTCCATCTTCATCTCGCATCTCTTCACAATTTCCATGATCAGAAGTGATAACCACTGCATAATCTTTCTCTTTAGCTTTTTGTAAAATTTTACCAAGTTCAGTATCAACTGTCTCAACCGCAATTTTTGCAGCTTCAAAATCTCCAGTATGACCTACCATATCTCCATTTGCAAAATTAACAACAACAAAATCATATTCATCATCCATAGCATTAAGCACAACCTCACCCACTTCTGGTGCGCTCATTTGTGGCTTTAAATCATAAGTTTTTACATCTGGAGATGGGATAAGAATTCTGGTTTCATTCATATAAGGCTCATCTACTCCACAATTTAAAAAGAAAGTAACATGAGCATATTTTTCAGTCTCCGCAGTGTGAAGCTGTCTGAGCCCATTTGCAGAAATTACTTCAGCTAAAGTATTTTTTGGTGTATCTTTTTTAAATAAAACAGGATATTTAAAACTTTTGTCATACTCTGTCATAGTAGCTAAATTCAAATTCAACGCTTTTCTTTCAAATTCATTAAATCCACTATCGCCAAGAGCAGTTACAAGCTCTCTCATCCTGTCACTTCTAAAATTGATAGTTAATATGCTATCACCATCTTCTACTCCATCATATCCCTCAAAAGCAACTGGCTCTATAAACTCATCAGTTTCACCTAGTGAATATGAGTATCCAATATGTCCATCTGGTAAAAAATCACTTTTAGGTGTAGCATCTACTATAGCTTCATAACCTCTTTTAATTCTTTGCCATCTATTATCTCTATCCATCGAATAAAAACGACCAGATATAGTAGCTATACTGATATTTTCATCAAGATTCTCTTCAACCATCTTTATATATTTTCCAGCTGATGTTGGAGAGACATCTCTACCATCTGTTATTAGATGTAAAAAAACTTTTTTACCTGCTTTTGAAGCGATTTTTGCAAGACCCAAAAAGTGATCTATATGTGAATGAACTCCACCATCACTTAAAAGTCCAATAAGATGTAATCTATCAGATTTATCTAACAGCTTTTTTAATTCAGCATTTTTTGCTAAAGTATTTTCTTGAAGTGCCAAAGATATTTTAACCAAGTCTTGATATAGGACTCTACCACTTCCAATAGACATATGTCCAACTTCAGAATTTCCCATTTGACCATCAGGAAGTCCTACACTTAACCCAGATGTGTCTATTAATGAGTGTGGTGTATTGGCAAATAATTTATCATAGGTTGGTTTTTTTGCATTATGAAATGCATTATGCTCAGTTCTTGCACAAAATCCAATACCATCTGTAATAACTAAAATTACTTTTTTTGACAATTTTCTTCCTTGTGAGCTAAATTTTATGAGATTATACTATAATATCACTTTTAAAATAACTAAAGGCTTGGGGATTGCTATATTATCTACATGAATTACTAAACATAAATTTATTCGGATATATAACTATTCGTGCAGGTGTATCATTCTTTTTAGCACTGTTTATAACTCTTTTTTTAATGCCTCGTTTTATAAGATGGGCACAAAAAACTTCAAGTGTACAACCAATAAACGAGTATGTTCCAGCACATGCAGCAAAAGCATCAACTCCTACAATGGGTGGTATAGTTTTTATATCTGCAACAATCTTAGCCTCACTTTTTACAATTGATTTAACAAACTTTTATGCTATTGGTGCTATTTTAACTTTAGTACTTTTTTCTTTAATTGGTTTTCAAGATGATTACGCAAAAATAAAAAAAAATAAAAACCTTGCTGGACTTAAAGCTAGAACAAAACTATTGTTACAAATCATAGCTAGTTTATCTGTCGCTGCATTTTTATGTGTATACGCTAATTTTAACACAGAGTTGTATCTCCCTTTTATGAAAACAGCAGTATTTGATATGGGTACTTATTCAATAATATTTTGGGTCCTTGTAATGATAGCTACATCAAACGCTGTAAATTTAACAGATGGATTAGATGGATTAGCAACAGTTCCATCTATAGTTGCTCTTTCTTCTTTTACTATAATTATCTATATCACTGGTCATGCTACTATAAGTGCTTATCTATTGATGCCAAATTTTCCTGTTGGAGAGGTTGCTATAATTTCTGCTGCTTTAATGGGTGCATTAACAGGATTTTTATGGTTTAACTGCCATCCTGCTGAAGTTTTTATGGGCGATAGTGGTTCACTCACTATTGGGGCTTTTTTAGGATATTTGGCAATTATTTCAAAAAGTGAGATTTTACTTTTACTTATCGGTTCAATCTTTGTTATTGAGACATTATCTGTAATTTTACAAATTAGTTCTTATAAATTACGCAAAAAAAGAGTTTTTTTAATGGCACCAATACATCATCATTTTGAGATGAAAAACTGGGCTGAAAACAAAATAATTGTTCGATTTTGGATTATTGCGATACTTTCAAACCTAATTGCATTAATCTCTCTAAAGATTCGTTAATGCAAGACACTACAAAGAGAGTCTCACTATTTGGTTATGGTGTGACCACTAAAGCTTTAAGTAAAAAATTTCCTTTTGCTATATTTTATGATGATAAATGTATAAAACCATTTAAAGATGAAAATGGATTTAAAATTAAACCATCAAATGAGTTTGATCCTTTTTATTCAGATTTAGAGATTCCAAGTCCTGGGATTCCACCATCAAATCTCCTGATAAAAAAAGCTAAAAACCTTCAAAGTGAATATGATATATTTACAGATACATCTCCTTTAAAAATTTGGATTAGTGGAACTAACGGAAAAACAACTACTACACAGATGATGCAACATCTTCTTTGTGAAAAAGGGAGTGAATCTGGTGGAAATATTGGTACCCCATTAGCAAATCTAAATCAAAATGCTAAGGTATGGATACTTGAAACCAGCTCTTTTACAATTCACTATACAAATATTGCAAAACCAAATATATACGTATTACTACCAATAAATCCAGACCACTTAAGTTGGCATGGAGATATGGATAGATATGTTAAAGCAAAACTAAAACCTATAGTTGATATGAAAGAGGGAGAAGTTGCAATAATCCCTGATACCTATAAAGGTATAAAAACAATGGCTACTGTAATCACTTATAAAGATGAGCAAGATTTAGCTTCTCATTTTGAGATAGATACTTCTTTGATAAAATTCAAGGGTGCTTTTTTAGTGGATGCACTTTTAGCGATGGCTGTTGATAAAATACTATTTGATACATTAAATTATGAAAAGATTAACTCATTTGTACTTGATCCTCATAGACAAGAGGAGTTAAAAGACTCTAAAAACCGTTTATGGGTAAATGATACTAAAGCTACAAATATTGACGCTTGTATAGCTGCTCTTAATCGTTATAAAGATTCTAAATTACATCTAGTTTTAGGTGGTGATGATAAAGGAGTTAATTTAGAAGAACTTTTTGTATTTTTAACAAATATAGAAGTTAAAATTTACATCATTGGCTCAAATAAAGATAAATTATCAGACCTTGCTAAAAAATACAAAATAGAGTTTATAAAATGTCTTAACTTAGCAGATGCAATTAAATATATAGATAAAAATTTATCATCAGATGAAGTAGCCCTACTCTCCCCAGCAGCATCAAGTCTCGATGAATTTAGTTCATATACCCAAAGAGGTAATGAATTTAAAGAAGCAGTAGCAAAACTATAGATGTTTGAACTAACTGAATATATAGGGATTATCGCTTTTAGTATAAGTGGTTTTTTTGTAGCCGTTAGAAATAAGCTTGATCTACTTGGTATTTTAATATCTACTTTTTTAACAGCTCTTGGTGGTGGTATAATTAGAGATATATCAGTAGATAAAATCCCCTTTACTTTTACTCATGATTATCCAGCAGCTATTGTTTTTAGTATTATGTTAGTGATGATTTTATTTAGATTTCATAAACGAAACTCGATAGAAAATAAATCATTTTTTATAGTAAGTGATTCTATCGGTTTAGTCTCATTTAGCATTGGTGGTGCACTTATCGCAATTGAAGCAAATTTAAACCTTACAGGAATTTTAGTTATATCTTTTGTTACTGCTGTTGGTGGTGGTATAGTAAGAGATATCATTATAAATGAAGTTCCCTTTATATTTAAAACTGGATTTTATGGAACAGTTTCTTTACTTATGGGACTTGGAATCTATTTATTAAATATTTATGAGCTTTCATCGCCTATTTTCGTCCTGATATTGTTTATTTCAGGAGTTATTATAAGGGTAACCGCTTATTATAAAAAATGGTCAATCCCATTAAAGTAAACTTTTATAAGCTTACTTTTAGCACATAAGAAGTATAATTGCGACCTTAAAAGATGGCCTGTTAGCTCAGTCGGTAGAGCAAATGACTGAAAATCATTGTGTCCTTGGTTCGATTCCGAGACAGGCCACCACTTTTATTTTTCATAATTCCAAACTAAATTTGGAACCTTATGGCCTGTTAGCTCAGTCGGTAGAGCAAATGACTGAAAATCATTGTGTCCTTGGTTCGATTCCGAGACAGGCCACCACTTACAAACAACAAAAATCACACAAATCAAAATATCGGTACTTTTTTTGCTAATAGTTTATAAAAATAATATATTATTGGAGAAAATATGGCATATAAAGTAGATATAAATAATCCCGATCAAATTATTGTTGAACAACTAGAATCTGAATTTGAATTAGAAAAATATGACCTTTGTGAATCAGATCTCTTAAGAACTATGAAAATCATTAAAATACTCTCAAAATACCAAGAACTTTTTGAAAAAAAATATGCATTAGATACTTTTTATGCAATTGCTAAAGCTGGACAAATAAATCTCGCCTCTGTGTTTAATCTAATCAAATTGGATAAAAATACTTTTTTAGATCTTATAAAAGAGATGAGATACTTTGATTTAATCGATATAGATGAGCAAAGTGATATCACTCTTACAAAAAACGGAAAAAAATTTGCTAAAAGCTTAGGTGTAGATATTTTCATTTAATTAGTTATGATACAATTTGTTTATGAAATTTAAAGCCATTATAGTACTAGCACTACTGTTTATCATGAGTACATCTCATGCAAATGAATTTGTATTCTCTTTTTTTGGTAATGATACATGCTCCACTACTCAACATACAGATTTGTTTGAAAAATTAGAATCACATACTGATGAGTATTGTAAAGCTCATTGTGAGATTCATTGTGAATATCACAGCCCATTTCTTCTTCCTCAATTCAACCCTATTTCAAAAGTATCAACTTTAAACTTACCTCCAATGTCAAAACAATACCTATATACTTTTCAGACTAATTTGGAATTTTTCAAACCACCTATCGTTTAACTCATTACTTCATCCTAAATTACTACCAAATTTTTATTTTACAAAGGATAATTATGTTTAAAAACATACTTATATCTGGACTTTTGTGCACATTTTTAAGTGCTGAAAGTTTTGATGAGTTTTTACAAAAGGCTATAGATAATAGCCCATATTTACAATCAGCTGCATTAGCTGTAAAACAGACAAAAGAACAAGGTGATACCCTTACAAGGTATGAAAATCCAACTTTGGGATTAAGTGTAGCTTCATTTACACCAGAATCTGGCTCTAATGATATTGGTTACTCTATTAACTACTCACAACCACTTCGTTTGTGGGGTGTTCAAAAAAACAATGAAGCTCTTGTTGATGCAAATATAGATAATGCTACTTCAAGCTACACTCAAAAAAGGGCTTCGTTTGTTCGCGATCTTTCACTTCTTTTTACAGAGTATTCAAAATCTAAAATGCTTCTGTCTTTAGCAGATGAAGAGTTTTTAATTGCTAAAAAAATCTACGATATCTCTTTAGCACAATTTCAAAATGGCAGAATCTCTAAAGGTGTGAAACTTCAAGCACAGATTGATTATGAGATTAGTAAAAACTCAAAAGATTCTATCTCTTTGGCTTCTATGAACTCATACTATGCACTTTTAAAATTTGCAGGAGTTACTAAAGAGCAAGATATTGAAAGTAATTATAACTTTAAAATATCCTCTATGCAAAATAGTATAAATAACCCAGAGATAGAGCTTTTAAAGACAGAAAAATTACAAGCACTAAAAGAGGTAAAAGTAAACTCTAAAAATGTTAAATGGATAGACCTTTATGCAGAGGCAGAGAGCGAAAGTGATCAGAGTATTATTAGAGCAGGTGTTAACTTACCACTAACTCTATGGAGTAACAACTCTCAAGAAAAAGCCATAGCCTCACTACAAGCCAATAGAAGTGAACTTCTAATTCAAAATGAGACTAACTATTTAAACATGGAACTAAATAGACTCCAAAAGGAGCGTAATACCCTGCTAAAACTTATAAAAAGCAGTGAAAAAATTATAAAAACAGAGTTAATACTTTTATCTATATATGAAGATGGCTATAAAATTGCAAACATAAACTTATTGCAACTCCAAGACATAAAAAACAAAGTTATTAAAACAAAAAGAGCTTTAATTCTTTTAAAAACTGCATTAAATCAAAATGCGATATACACTAACTATAATCAAGGAAACTACAATGATTAAAACATCTATAATTACTATGCTTTTAAGTATCTCTATATTCGCTATTGAGATTCCAACCGCGTACACAAAACTTCATTCTTTTGGAAAATCAGTTGAACTAAACTCTAAAGTGATTCAACTCTCAAATGCTAAACAGTCAGTTACATCACTTGTAAGTGGTCAAATAGAAAAGTACTTTGTTGAAGCTGGACAATATGTAAAAAAGGGACAAAAAATAGCCCTAATAGAATCTATTACGATTTCAAAAATGACAGCAGACTACATCTCACTAAAAAAACAGTATATCTCTTTAAGTAACAACTATGAAGCAAATAAAAAGCTATATGAAAAAGGTATGCTTTCTATGCAAGAGTTAAATAAATTAAAGATAGAAAAAAATTCAATGAATTCTAAAATAGTAGGACTACAATCACAACTCAAAACATTAGATATTGACACAAAAAATCTCAAAGCTACCACTGCAAAATTTACTCTTTATGCTCATAGTTCAGGAAGAGTATCAAAACTTCATAAGCCTCTTCATGCAGTTATAAGAGAGGATGAGACACTAATATCTATAATCAAAAATCAAGCATTCTATATTCAATCTTATCTTCCACTTCAGTATTCTGATGTTGTTAAAGTTGGACAAAAACTTACGATAAATTATCTCGATAGGACTATTGTAACGCATGTAACACAAATTCTTCCAGAGTTAGACTTAAAAACTCAAAGAATTGTTATTTTGTCTAGTGTTGATGAGAAAGCCGATGATTTGTTTATAAATACATTTCTTAAATCTACACTATATTTTGAACCAACAGATAAACATGTAGCCATAAAAAAATCAGCTCTTTCTTTTTTTAACAACGAGTGGGTAGTTTTTGTTCCAATAGCTGATGAACATGATGAGGGGAATGAACATGGCAACAATTCTCATGATAAACATGAGGAAAAAGATGCTCGTGAACACGATGATCATGATGATCATGAAGAAAAAGATGCTCCTGAACACGATGAACATGAAGAATCGTCAGTAGCATATGAGCCTCGTATTGTTGAGATAATAACTCAAGATGAAAATTATGTTGGAGTAAATGGGATTGAAGTTGGTGAAGAATATGTGAGTGATAAAAGCTATTATGCTAAGTCGTTGATTTTAAAATCAGCTCTTGGCGGACATGGTCACTAGGGTATATTATGCTTAATAATCTTATAGATATTTCACTAAAATATAAAATTTTAGTTATTACGCTTTTTATTGCAATTGCCGCTTTTGGTATTAAATCTTATAATGAGATTCCAATAGATGCTTTTCCAGATATTACACCTAAACAGGTTGTTATCTACACAGAGAGTCCGGGAAACTCGGCTGAAGATATAGAAAAACTTCTTACTTTTCCCATAGAATCTGCACTATCAGGAATGGCTGGGGTTAAGATGATTATGTCAAACTCATTTTTTGGTCTCTCTTATGTATCTGTCTTTTTTGAAGATGATATGGATATATACTTTTTACGCCAACTAGTTAGTGAACGCTTAAGCGGTGTTGATATTCCAAATGGCTGGGGGAAACCAGTATTGGGACCAAATACAACAGGGCTTGGACAAGTTTTTTGGTATGAGATTAAAGATAGCACTAATAGTTACTCACCTCGTGAGATAAGAGAGATGCAAAATTATGTAGTAACTCCACTATTTAAAAGTGTAAGTGGAGTTGAAGAAGTTATTGGCTGGGGTGGGGATGAAAAGCAGTACAATGTTTTAATAGACACAAAAAAACTCCAAAACATAGATGCAACTTATGATGATGTTGTAAATGCTATACAAAAAAGTAATCAAGCAGCTGGAGGTCAATATCTTGAATTTAACCGTGAACAATACCTCATCCGTGGAACTGGGCTATATAGTAGTTTGGATGATATTAGAAACAGTGTTGTAAAATCAATAGATGGACAATCTGTAACTATAAGAGATGTTGCTACGGTTGAGACTGGATCAGCCCCTAGATTTGGTGCGGTTAGTATTGATGGGAGCGAAGCTGTAATGGGTATGGTTTTACAAAGAACTGCAACAAATGCTGCCCAAGTTGTAGACCTAATCAAAGAGAAGATAGAAACCGTAAATGCTGCACTTCCAAAGGGTGTAACTATTGAGACAATCTATGATAGGACACAAATGACACACAAAGCTGTAAATACTATTAGTACAGCGCTTCTATCTGGAGTGGTTTTAGTTACTATTGTTTTATTTTTATTTTTATTTGAGTTTCGTTCTGCTTTTATAGTTATAATCTCTCTACCATTATCACTTTTAATTGCCTTTTTACTTATGGATTATTATAATCTTAGTGCAAATCTTATGAGTCTTAGTGGACTTGCCATTGCTGTTGGGATGATTGTTGATGGGACTATAGTTATAGTAGAAAATAGCTTTAGAAAACTTCATGACAACCCCGATGAACCAAGATTAAAAGTTATAGCGGATTCAGCAAAAGAAGTAGCCGTGCCTGTTACTTTTGCTGTTTTGATTATCGCTGCTGTATTTATCCCCCTCTTATCTCTTGATGGATTAGCAGGAAAACTTTACACACCAATGGCACTAAACATAGTTTTTGTAATGCTTGGTTCTTTAGCTGTAGCATTGATTTTAGTTCCTGTATTAGCACTTTTACTTTTAAAACCATCAACATCTGGTGAAAATGCACTAATGAAAAGTATTAAAAAAACCTATACACCTATGTTGATATTTGCTCTTGAAAATGCAAAAAAACTTCTAATAGCTGTATCTATTATCTTCTTTGTACTAGCCTATTCGTTAACTCAACAAGGTAGAGAATTTATGCCTGAACTTAATGAAGAATCTATTATGTATAGAGTTATCTCCATACCTGGAACAGGGTTAGAGCAATCAACACAAACAGCTAGCAAAATAGAAAAACACATACTCAAAAACTATCCTAACGAAGTAGAGTCAGTTTTATCTATGGTAGGTAGGAGTGAAAAAGGTGAAACAGCTCAAGCAAACTATATGGAAGTTTTATTAACACTAAAACCAAATATAAAAAACCTTGAAGCTTTAACACACAAAATGAATAATGACTTAAGTAAAAGTTTTGAGTATGTTAAGTTTGTCCCTACTCAGCCTATTGCTATGCGTATTGAAGAATTACTAGAAGGTGTAAAAGCTGAACTGGCTGTAAAAATCTATGGAGATGATCAAAAAATATTAGATTCTATCGCTAATTCAATTCAAAATAAATTAAAAGATATTGATGGCTTGGATGGGATGGAAGTTGAAACTCAACTAGGTCAAGCTCAAATTCAAATCAAACCTAATTATTTAGCCCTTGCTCGTTATGGAATTAGTGTTGATGAAGTTATGAATGTTATTCGTAATGGTATTGGCGAGGAGGCTATTTCGGAAAAAATAGAAGGGATTCGTCGTTTCCCAATTGTAGCTAAAATCAAAAATGCAAAAGATGACATAGAATCGATAAAAAATGTAACAATGCGCGCACAATCTGGTGCATTAGTCACATTAGATCAGATATGTGACATCACTGTCAAACATGGTGCTTCGTTTATTAAACGAGAAAACCTTAGTCGTTATATGGTTTTATCTATGGAGGTTGAAAATAGAGATATTGCATCTTTTGTGGAAGAAGCAAACCAGATTATAAAAGAGAGTGTAACTATTCCAAATGGCTATTATATAGGTTGGGCTGGTGACTTTAAAAATATGCAAGAAGCTACACAAAAGTTAATGATAATCATTCCAATCACTTTAATATTGATTATTTTACTTCTATATACTGCTTTTAACTCCATCTCAAAAGCATTTTTGATTTTACTTAATGTGCCTTTTGGTCTTATTGGTGGGATTATCGCGCTTGTAGTTAGTGGAATTTATCTTTCAGTATCGGCTATTATTGGCTTTTTGGCTATTTTTGCTATTGCCATACTAAACGGTATTGTTCTTGTTAGTTTCATAGATGAGTTAAGGGAGAAATTTCCACATGTTGAACTGAAGGTTTTACTAAAAGATGCGTCACTTCTAAGACTTCGTCCAGTTTTAATGACAGCATTTACCACACTTTTTGGTATATTACCACTGCTTTATGCTTCAGGGGTAGGTAGTGAGATTCAATATCCGTTATCAGTTGTAATTACAGGTGGAATTATCAGCTCAACACTTTTAACTTTGCTTATATTGCCATCAACATACCTGCTTTTTTATAATAAAAAGCATTAAAGTTATCAATATTTTGATATAATGTCAATCAAATGGGGCTGACCTGGTTTCGACGGGACCAAGTAGCTTCTGATTGCATGTCGGACTGAGCATTTCCGTTACGCGGCTCAAAACTGCTTAAACGCAAACAATACTGATTACCGCCCAGCTTACGCAGTAGCATAAGTTTTAACCCCCTCTTAGAGGACGGGCTGCTTCACCTGTGGACTCTAGATAAATAGGATTCGAAGTATCACACCCCTATGTAGATATATTTTATGTCCGCCTCGTGCATAAAAAGAACTCAAGAGGATCGTTTTGTGTAGCTTTGCAAGTTGTGTGAAGCAAAATTAAACTTTAACAACTTTTCTAAGCATGTAGAGATTAGAAGTAGCATGGTTTCGGACTGGAGTTCGATTCTCCACAGCTCCACCATTACTTAATTTAATACAATCTAAAAAACTCTAATACAACCCCTTAAACAAGATATTTAAAGAACTTTAGTAGATTTTGTCTGCTTTAGTTTCATCTTTTGAGCACTTGAATTTACTCTTTTGAGAATTAAACTTTATAAATAGTATCTAGTTGTTATACCAATCCCCACTAAGAATCTAAATTTTAAATAAAAAATAAGTTATTAGCTACAAGACAAATCTTTGCAGGACTAACTGGTTAATCCAAAAAGATTTAACGAAGTAGATGATGGCTTATTTTTTACCCTACGGGCGAGTATATTTTACCTTATTGCTTCGTTAAAAGCACTTGAAGCTACCAGCAGCTCCTGCGTACTTTTGCCTCACACTAAGGTAAAATATACTCGTTTAAACTTTCGATTCTTAGTGGGGATTGGTATTACTAAGTTCAAACTAGATTCTGAATTACCTATTTTAATTTCAATATGGACTCTTCAGTCCACTTGATAATAGCTTGCTTCTCTTTTTTATCTAATCTAGCATCCCAATTCCCAATGATATAGCGAAAAGGAGGCATATCATCTTCCATACTTACTTCTTTTAAACTCTCTAAATCTTTTAAAGGAGTTTCATGAGATATAAAAGGAAAATCTTCGCTCATATCCAAATGTTTCTTTGCCTCTTTAATATCATAATCAATCATCTGCTTTACTCCTGGAATTTTATAATACCAAGGAGATTGCGTTATTAAGCCATGACAATCAAAGCATTTTTTCTTAAAAATGGGTTTGATATTTTTATTATAATTTTCATTAATTTCTTTGTATGCTTTTAACAAATTATTATCTTTAGATAACTCTTTTTTTACATTGGTTTTTTGTTCGTGTTCATTATCTCCATGGCTTAGAACAAGTGGCGGGGCAATAAATAACATTATTATTGCAGTTTTTAATATTAATTTTGAATTTTTCATAACTAAAACCAAACTCTCAAGCCTGCCACCATATAAGTTTCATTAGATGGATTCAGTTTGTCTGTATTACCTAAGTTTTTATTCCACTCTACACCAATATATGGAGCAAACTCTCTTTTGATTTCATACCTTAGTCTTGCTCCTAAAGTAAGATTTGACAACCCACTTCCTATACCCATTTCATAGTTATCTTTAGTATAAGCATCTAGTGTAACACTTGGTGTTAATATCAATTTTTGTGTCAAAAGTGCTTCATATTCTGCTTCAGTCCTTAAACCGATATTTCCATCATCTGCTAACATTATAACTGCTCTTGTTTCAAAAAAGTAAGGAGCTAAACCTTGGACACCTAAAACTGCCCATGTTTGATCCGCATTTTCGCTCTTGTCATATCCAATTCCCGCTTGAATATCCCAATAAGGAGATATAGCACGAGAATAAACCAACTGATTTTCACTCTGAACTTTACTGTTTTTAGGTTTTTCCCCTTCTGAATATAGATAAACTTTATTTAAGTCATATCCAGCATAGATAAATGTATCCCAACTTAGAGCTTTTTCATCATTAAACTGATACTCTAAATTGTCTATCGTAATAGAAGAACGAAATATATCTCCACCTCCAGCTGCAAAACTTTGTTGTACCAAGCCTACTATCAAGGCTGTTGCTAATAATAATTTTTTCACAATATTCCCCTTTCTTAAGCCACTACGACTTTTCTAAACATATCTGTCATATGATAAAGCAAATGACAATGATAAGCCCAAGATCCCTTAGCATCAACTGTAACACGAAAACTGATTTTTGAACCAGGTTGAGAGTTAATAGTATGTTTTCTTGGTAGATAATTATCATCACCACTCTCTAAATCACTCCACATACCGTGCAGATGCATAGGGTGGTTCATCATGGTATCATTGATATATGTAATTCTTAATCTCTCCCCATATTTAAACTCTAATGGCAAAGAATCTTCATATTTAATCCCATTTATTGACCACATATAGCGTTCCATATTTCCAGTCAGATGGAGGATTATTTCCCGATCTGGTTCTTTGTCATGTGTAGTTGGGTGGAGAGATCTTAAATCTGCGTATGTGAGAACTTTTCTCCCATTGTCTCTTAATCCTACCCCTGGATCATCAAGTCGATATTGAGGAGACATAGCTTTCATAGTTGTTTGTACACCTCTTTTCATCGGTAGTTTTGTAATTGGATATTTTTTATCTTCCATGGGGTTAGTTGTCATTTTTTTCATCCCCATCTTCATATTCATCCCATCACTTTTATCTTCTTTTTTACCCATCTCCATACTCATCCCCATATCTGCTTGTGTTAAAACTGGAATGGGATCCATATTTGGGGTGGGTGCTTCTATATTTTTATCATAAGTCAAACTTCCAAGAGCGTATCCACTTCTATCGATGCTTTGTGCAAAAATGGCATAAGCTGTATCCTCTTTTGGCTCAACAATAACATCATAAGTTTCAGCTACACCTATTCTAAACTCATCTACCACTACTGGCTGAACATTGTTTCCATCAGCTGAAACAACTCTCATCTTGAGTCCAGGAATTTGTACATCAAAAAATGTCATAGCTGAACTATTTATAAAACGAAGTCTTATTTTTTCTCCATTTTTAAATAGAGCTTTAAAATTTTGGGCAGGATTTTGTCCATTCATCAAAAATGTATAGGTATAACCACTAACATCAGATAAATCACGATCAGTCATAGCCATGTTATTCCACATTTTTCTATCATTAAAAGCTGAAAAAAAACCTCTCTCTTTTACTTCTGAAAAGAAATCACCAACAGTTCGTTGGTTGAAGTTATAGTAATCCGCTGAAAGCTTTAGTTTTCTATAGATACTTGTTGGTTTTTCATCCGACCAATCTGATAAAGAGATAACATACTCCTTATCATACTCAAATGGGTCTTTAACTTTTGGCTCAATTACAATAGCTCCATAAATACCCGTTTGTTCTTGAAACCCAGAGTGAGAGTGATACCAATATGTCCCACTTTGAACTATAGGAAACTTATATGTAAAAGTTTCTCCTGCTGGTATGCCATCAAAACTAATTCCAGGTACACCATCCATATTAGCTGGTAAGATAATCCCATGCCAATGGATAGAGCTAGATTCATCTAAATTATTAGTCACATGGATAGTTACCTCATCACCCTCTCTCCACTTTAGAGTTGGTCCAGCTAACATCCCATTTACAGCTGTTGCGATAGCTGGGTTTCCTGTAATATTTACAGCTACTTTATCTATGCTAAGATAAAACTCTGTGCCACTTAACTCTTCATTTTCTTTTCGCTCTAAGATTTTAGTATTTGCACTTAAGTTTATAGGTGCAATTGCAAACAAACCTGTTGCCACCACACCTTTTACAAAAACTCGTCTTGAAATATGTGACATTTTGTACTCCTGTTGTTAGGGTTTTTAGAAGTTCCCTTTAATTATAAAAAATATTATCATAATAATATTACCTGAATATTACTTTAAAAAGTAGTTTATCTCTTGTAAGTCTAATTTTCTTAAGCGTAAAGAGTTTGATATTACCGATACTGAAGAAAGACTCATAGCTGCTACTGCAATAATAGGGGAGAGCAATAGTCCAAATGTTGGGTATAAAACTCCTGCTGCTATAGGTATACCTATAGCATTGTATATAAAAGCAAAAAAAAGATTTTGGCGTATATTTTTCATTATTTAGCCATATACCATCGACCTTCAATAAGTTTAGTTAGTACACCATTAGTGCCAATAAACTTAATAGGAATAGATTTTCTACCTTTTCCATCCGTAGCCCTATAAACAATAAAATGTAAATGAGCCCCTTGAGCATATCCTGTTTTACCACTATAACCTAGCAGTTCTCCTTTTTTAACACTTTCGCCTACTTTTACAAGGATTCCATTTTGTTTTAGGTGAGAGTATGTTGCTAGTGTTCCGTCACTATGTTCAATCGTAATATAATTCGCATGTTTTTTAAATGTACGGCTTACTCCTCCAAGATTGGAATCAGATTTTGTTTTTACAACTGTTCCTTCTCTGGCAGCATAGATGCCTGTACCCTCTTTCATATTAAAATCCACCGCATATTGGCTTTTTCCATAGTGACTAAATTTGCCATTAAAGCCTTGAGATACCATCTCTTTTGTTCCTACTTTATATGGAAGTCTGTAGATATAATTTTTATCATGTTTTGCATCTTTAGAACCAATTGTCCAATCGTAATGTGCTTTAAATGAAAAGTTGTTTTTCTCTATATGAAATCGTAAAACTTCTTTCTTGCTAAATGGCTTTAATACAAAAAGTAATGGTAATTTCTTTTCACTTTTTAAATTTACATAATTTGCATTATAAGCTACTGTTATGCTAAAAGGATTATCATTTATTCCATCTACAACAACATTTTCACCTGATTTTCGGGCTTTAATACTTACTCCATCATTTGATGCAATTAATAC
>WFPU01000019.1 GCA_015487435.1 Sulfurimonas sp. | reverse complement strand
CACCGGAATTATAACCTTCTAAACGGTATGTAGGCATAAGTTTTCCCTTATTGCTCAGTTATTTTTATTTTATTTATCTTCTTGCAAGAAAAATTATCATTTTGTGTTGATTCCAATAGCGTATCACTCAGGTTATTTTTATCTAAAGGCACAAGAGCTATAGTTACATTGCTGCATCCATATGTATCAATATTAAGAGTCTCACAAGTGCAATAAATTTTTTTGTAGCCCTTTTTTGAAATTGGTAACATAACAGTAGGCAGTCTCCATACGCCTCCCATTGATGTTGCAATACCTAATTCTTTTTGATTTTCAATTATGAAATGTCCATTTACATTAGTCTGCTTAGAACCTACTTTGACTCCACTTAAGGGGTTTTTCGTCACTGCATCGAAAACTCTACCCTCTATTTGAGGGGAAACTGTATGTATCTTTGGAACACATCCCAATAGCAACATTGTTAAAATCCATAAAATCATAAACTGCTTCATTTTCTCACCTCTTTTATTTTTAGATCATATATGTTTGAAAAATTTGGCTGTATTTTTAAGAAATCTTGAGTATATACTATCAATTCATAAGGCTTACAAGAACCTTGTATCTCTTGCTTGTACACCGCATTATAAACTTTCCCCACTTCAATTTTACCGAAACACTTTGCATTTATATTTTGGAACTTTTCTTCCACACTCCACTCTGCCCAAACACGATTTGAAGGGAGAAAATCAATAATACAGTTTTTTTCATCTATTGATTTGATAATAGCATTCCCTGTAAGTTGTTTTCCGTAAATGCATTTGTCCCCTACTAAAGAGGTGCATCCATATAAAAATAGCATACCTAGTAGTATATTAAAATATAATATTATTTGCATTTTATTCCTTATACATATACAAGTAATTTTTGTGTTTAAATTTTATTGTATATCAAATAATATATTAATTGCCTAAAATCTTTAAGTTATAGAAATGTTAAGTATGTGCAATGTATAATCGTTAAAAGAGGGGTCGGAAAATGAAAAAAGTAATTTTAGTAACTTTATTGTTTTTAGGAAGTTTTACAAGCTTATCAGCAAAGTATATTGCAGGGTATTTAGAATGTGATCATCCTTTTAGTAATGAAGGTAGTACATATTTTATAGTTAAAGGTAAGGGTTCTAGTGGAAGTAGTTTGGCGATGGCCGCTTTTCTAAATGCAGAGTATCCAAATGAGATTACTAAATATTGTGAATCTGGTACTATATATGCCCATGATGGTTATGTCTTTCTATATGATTCAAAGGCGGAAGCAAACAAGCATTTCTCTAAATTGATACGAGAGTATAAGGGTAAGAGTTTTGTAAAGAATATTATTTCAATCAGTAGAGGTTATAATGAAGATGATTGGAAATAAAGAGAAATGAAAAAATTACTACTTATATCAATACTGATACTTACATCGCAATTAGTTTATGCGAAGTCACCTTTGCTGAAGCTACCATATAGCCTAGAGATAGGAAAAAAACCATTACAAAGTACTGATGATTTGACAGATAAGACTAAAGAAAAAAAACTAGAAAGTGGAGAAACATTTCATATTATTCCACATAGAGTTCGGTATTGGACCAATGAAAGAGGGGAAGTGACTTTAGTAAGATTTGCTGATAAACTTCCTAGAGTCTTTAGAAATATTGGTCTTAAGTTATCAGAAGGTTATCATGAAGACTTAAAGCCAGGGACTGACTGTAAGATACTTCAAGAAACTCTTAAAAAAGAAGATGGTTTTGAATTTAAGGAGGTAAAGAAAAATGGAGATGGGGATTGGTATATTTATGTTGTTGATAATCGACTTCAATATGAATTTCAATGTAGTGACATACCAAATCCTAATTGGATGGGACTCTGGCGAATAGATATTTTAAAATATACAGATGTTGATTATTAGAAAATATTTCTGACAGGAGAACTAGATTGAGCTATCGTTATACATTAATATTTGTAGGAATTGCCTTGTTATTATCAGGTTGCACTAGTTCTTTGCCTGTTCAACATGTTCCCTTTTTGTTAGATCAAAAAAACAAAAAGTTAGTTGTATTTTTTGATGGTACTGCCAATGATGAAGGCAGTCATACTAATATTGCTAAATTATATAATCTTGTTACTTTACAGAATAATCCGAAAATAAGCTCATTGTATATTGAAGGTGTTGGCACAAAAGGAAAAGTGGTAGGTGCAGCTTTAGGTTGGGGAATAGGGAATGATGTGCGTCAAGCATATCTATTTTTAATTGAAAACTATTACCATAAAAAATCTAATGAGATATATATTTTTGGTTTTAGTCGTGGTGCTTATGCTTCAAGAATATTAGCATCTTTATTACATGTTGCAGGTATTCCCGAAGTGAAAAATCTTAATAAAAAAGACCGTAAAAAACTAGTAGATAAGATATACAGCGCATATAAAGGTGATAAATCCATAATACAAAAAAGAAGCGATGTTTGTAAAGCAATCAAAGGAAGATTGTGCAAGAAAGATGAATTACCTCATTCAGTAGAAATTGAATTTATGGGCTTGTGGGATACTGTTGAAGCTTTAGGTGCTCCTGACTATAAAGAAAATAATGACATACCAAATAAACATTATTCTGATCAACTTTGTAATATTAAAAAAGCTGCTCATGCTCTTTCTTTAGACGATGATAGAGCAAGAATATTTACACCTATTCTTTTAACTCGTTCACATTTAACAAAAGAGTGTCCGAATAAATCTATTAATATTGAAGAAGTTTGGTTTTCAGGTGCACATGCAGATGTTGGGGGTGGGTACAAGGATACTTCCATTAGTGGGATATCTCTTAATTGGATGTTAAATCAGATCAAACCATATCATTTAGCTCCAAGTGGAACAAAGGTTTATGCTGATCCTTATGCTAAAACACATGACCCAGAAGCTGGATTCTGGGGATTAATATATCATAATCAAAATCGTAGTATTAGTAATTATATTGAACAATATCATCAACAAGGTCAAAAAATAAAAATTCACAAATCAGTTATTCAGCGCCTTGCCTGTATACAACCAAATGCACACGAATCAAAATGGTTTGAAAAATTCCCATCATGCTTTGAAAGATATGGTAATCTAACAAAATTTAAAGAAAATAGTTCATCATGTTCAGAATTTATTGATATTGTTGGTAAGGAATATAAAGAAATAAAATGTCACAAGGAGACGAAAAATGGATATAAAGATGATTAAAAAATCAATGGTTATGGTACTGTTTTTAGTAACAACACTGCAAGCAGAGAATATATTTTTAAAGTTGCCATACAATATGCAGCTTGGTAAAAAAATCCCAAAAAAAGTAGAAAAAAAGATGAAGGCGGAGGGTGATGATGATGAATGGCGTGAAATCCCTAATATACTTGGGCTCAGGTTAACAAAAGATTATATTTTAAAGAGTCTTTATGTTTATTATCCTCACAAGATATGGAGACGAGCAGGGATAAAAACGTGTACAAATAAATACGAAACTGGTACATCATATGAGAAAATGAAAACAATAATTAAAAATAATGGCATATCTTATATAGATGAAGGCATTAGCAAGTCAGGTTATCTACGATGGATATCCTTTGATATAGATAAAGATAATGAACGCTACAACTACTATTTAGAGTTTTATATAAAGCCAGAAATTACTTGTAAAGGTGGATTGAGATCGATTAGTATTTCTCCTCTAGAAAGTGATGATGAGTATTAAATTGTAAGTTCTGGGGTACACTTTTGAATTTTGAGTTAATTAAAAAAATGGGTGTATAAAACACCTCTCAAACTACAGTAGCATCCATAAAGACAATCGGGTAGATTGGTTCAAGTGGGCGGTTCTGTCACTTTTTTCAGGGCTGACTAAATATTAAAATGACAAAATATTTACTCAAATGAATACCTATGTTCTTCTACCATATTTTCAATATTTCCAATTACTATTCTTTAATACAAGAATAAAGAAGTTCCTCTGGACTATTTTTGTAATGGCTAATGCCAATTGTTTTCAAACCAGTATTAAAATCTAAAACTTTCATATATTTAGTGTTAAATGTATTATGTTTAGTAGCTTGTGAAGAAGACCAGTACTCATTATCGTAGGAACATCCTATCTGTTCATAACAGTGTTGATAATTTGTATTTTCCCTATTTTTATTAAATTTTTCCTTTTTGTCGATAGTGTAAAATAAAGTTCGCAATTTTCATTTACGATACTCTTTCAAAAGAAAGAAATGGAGTGTAAAATGAGAATTGATGAACGAGAGTTATTTAAAAGTGTCATAGTAGGTTTCATGACAGATGAAGACCCCATGCTTGCTATGCTAAAATGGATTACAGACCAACTTATGCAAATAGAAGCAGGTGCCAATAAAAATAAACATAACCAAGAATGATGTTCAAGAACTTTATAATTCTTTATTGGAATTAGATTTAAATACTTTTAAAGAAGAAGTAGAGATTGTTCAGGCATTTGAAAAATATTTAGATGATGCTTCCAATGCTCCTGAAATTATCAAAATAGTTTACAGTGAAATACTACTACAATCGAAGTGGTTTTCAAGAGAATTTACGTTATGTTAATCTATAGGTAGATACAAACAAGAGATTTTAAAATCTTT
>WFPU01000018.1 GCA_015487435.1 Sulfurimonas sp. | reverse complement strand
TTTTTATAGTGATGGAATTGTAGAAAATGAAACAAGATTTGATGGTAAATTATATGCAAATTATATAGAAAATGATTTTTTAAACTCTTTTGTAAAAGAAGATATGAAAGAAAAATTATTATGGAAAATACAAAAGCAAGAGGATGATATGACTTTTATATTTTTTAATAAGTTAGATTTAAAAGATAGTCTTGCCCAAACAAAAACTTTTTCTAATACTTTAGCAGAATTAGAAAACTCTAATGAATGGTATACTCAACTATGGGAAGATATGACAAATAACCATTCTCTAATTTATTCTGCTGGTGTTGTATTTACAGAACTGATGATGAATGCTTACGAACATGGAAACTTAGGTATAGACACTCAAAAAAAACATAAGATGCTAGAAGATGATACATATCTTGATTCTCTTCAAGCGATGGAATTAGTATGTGATAAAAAGATTATTGTCTATGTTAACAAAGTAGATTACATGGATAATACTTATATTATCACAAAAATTATTGATGATGGAGATGGATTTGATACAAATATTTTAAGTAAAATATTTAGAAATAAAGCACTATTTAATGGACGGGGAGTATTTGTCTCAAGAAGATCATCACTAGGACTTTATTACAATCAAAAAGGGAATGAAGTTTTATTTTTACATAAGTTAGAAAAATAATATTCTCAGCTAAAAGCTGAGAATATTATTTATTTACAAAGTGCTGCTTTTGAAGCCTCTACAACTGCGCTAAACGCTGTTGCATCATTCATCGCCATATCAGCAAGAATTTTACGATCAAGTTCGATGCCTGATTTGTGAACACCATTCATAAATGTTGAGTAGTTCATTCCATTAAGACGCGCTGCTGCATTGATACGAACAATCCATAATTTACGGAAGTCACGCTTTTTTTGCTTACGGTCACGATGCGCATATACTAGTGAACGCTCAATTTGTTCTTTGGCTTTTCTAAAGTGTTTACGACGACCACTATAGAAACCTTTTGCTAATTTTAATATTTTTTTGTGTCTTTTTCTACGAACAACACCTGTTTTAACTCTTGGCATCTCTTTCCTTTTTTTCTTTACCCACTCACACTCTGGTGATGAAGGTGTCCAAATTTAATGGACTTGCCCAACAACTATTTTGTTGGAGATTTATGATTTAACTAGTTTGTCATTCTATATCTAGTTCAGAATGACGGTATTGCTAGTTAATCATAGCCTTAACATTTTTCTCATCTGATTTAGCAACAACTTTTGGGCTGTTTTGCTTACGACGAGTATCTGCATCTTGTTTAGTTAAAATATGACTTCTGTACGCAGTACCACGTTTAACAGAACCATTTTTTTTAACTTTAAAACGCTTTACAGCGCCTTTTACCGATTTCATTTTAGGCATCGATTTTCCTTTCTCGTAATTTGAAATGGGATTATACCAAAACTATTCTGATATTTTGCTATAATCATCTTATGAATTCAATCAAACACATAAACAATGCACTTAAAGAGCTAGATATTGAGGTAGAAACAATTCTTGTAAATTGGGATATCCCTCTTAACGAAAAAGATAACTTAATGCTACCCATACTTCAACAAAAAAAGGTATTAACACAGACATTAAAAGATTTAACTTATCTAAAAGAGAATCCACCCTCTCCTAATCAAGCATGTGGAATTTCAAAATATCGTCAAGATTGAATTTTTTGCGATAATACATTAACTTTTAATAAAATTTTTGAACTATCTTTAAATAATATATTTACCAAATAACTCTCAATTTTATTACTCTTTGTCCTATATATTTTAAACTCATTAACTTTACCCAACTCATCAATATCTCCACTAAAATCTGCATTAAATGGGTATGTTTTAACTTTTTTTAAAGACTCTATTCTATAAAGCATTGAATCTTTAACAACATAAGTGACGTATGGATTAAATCTTTTATGAATTGAATTTGTAGTTTGAAAACTAATAATATCTTCTTTTGTATCTTTATCCAAATAGATTAAACTTTTTGGTATAACCAATAATAAATCTAAGTAAATTACCTTTTTTTTAAGTTCAGTATTTTTAATAGAGTTGCTTTTATTTTTATATATTTCATTAGAAATATTTAATGAAGCATAACTTTTATACAAAGCTACTATCATAAGTGAAAGTATTATTATTGATATCATCAACTCAACTA
>WFPU01000017.1 GCA_015487435.1 Sulfurimonas sp. | reverse complement strand
CGGGGGCTGAGCTCTGAACGAGCAACCTGCCAATTGTCGTATTTCGCTACGCTACATACAACAATTGGCAGGAGCACACACTAAGCCATCCTCCAGAAATCCACAAGTGGATTTATGAAGTGTGACTGAGTGGAGCTCAGCCCCCGCCGTTATAAGCACTTGACAAAGTTTTTTATTTGCACTACAATTGTGTATACAAAAAATAAATTAAAGGGTTACGATTATGAAACAAGCAATCAATATTAGACTAGAAAAAGATGTTGTTCAAACTCTTGATGAATATGCACAAGAACTTGATAGAACAAGAACAAGTCTTGTTGAAAAAGCCATAGAATTATACTTTGATAAACTTGATGAAATGATAGCAGACAAAAGAATTGATAATCTAAAAGCTGGAAAAACTACACTTGTTCCTTTAGAAGAAGTTTTTAAAAAAGCAGGGATTAATGTATAACATTGCATTTGATAAAGATGCTGAGAAAGAATTTTTAAAATTAGATACACAAGCACAAAAACTTGTTTCAACGAAAATTTTAGATTTACAAGATGGAAATTTTTCAAACGATAAACAGCTTAAAGGTAAACACAAAGGAAAGTTCCGTAAAAGAGCTGGAAATTATAGAATTATTTATTTAAAAGAGAATGATTATTTAGTAATTTCAGTCATTAGAATTGCTCACAGGAAAGAAGTTTATTAAGCTTATAACAAGACATAGTAGCCAATAAGTACCCTAGCGGGAACTTATCGGCTATATTCAATCGTTAGACTACTATTGAAATATTACAGAAAATGTAGTATAATGTATCTACAAAAGGATACAAATGAAAAAAGCAATTAATATCCGTATGGATGAAACACTACTTACTGATTTAGATTCGTATGCTCATGAACTTGAACGTTCTCGTACATATATCATTGAGAAAGCTGTAAGCACTTATTTTGATACACTAGATGAAATGATTTCAGATAAAAGAATTGATGAACTTAAAGGTGGAAAAACAGAAGTTTATTCATTAGAAGAAGTAGCTCATAAACTTGGACTTAACTAATGTTCAAAGTTATAGTTCCAAAAGCTACTTTTAAAGAACTTGAAAAAATAGACTCTACAAATCAACAACTTATATTTACAAAAATTAAAGATTTGGAAGCAGGAATTTTCACTTCAGATAAAACTCTCAAAGGAAAACACAAAGGTAAGTTTAGAAAAAGAGCAGGAAATTATAGAATCGTATATTTAAAAGAAAATGATATTTTAGTGATTACACTCATTAGAATTGCACATAGAAAAGAAGTTTATTGAAAGTCTAACAAGACATAGTAAAAAAATATGTTACCCTAGCCGAGAAAAGCTTATAAAACTAGAGAAGTTTAGATACCATTGTAAAACTTAAAAGACTACAAACACAGGTAACATATTTTTATATTCAACCGTTATACAAACCAAAGGACATAAATGAATGTTGAAACAATAAATAAATTAGCCAAAGATTTAGTGGAAGAAAATTCTAGATTAAAGGTAGTAAGTCACCTACAAAATATTATTACTGCATTAAATAGTATAGTTACACAACCTAATCAACCACAACATCAAACTAATTTAACAACTTATTTAAATAATTTTTATCAAGCAGTGTCAAATTCTAATGTAAACGAGTTAAGTCCCGCATGGTACCAAATATTAGTTGAGTTAAATATAGATGATATATTTGGAGATATTTTAAAAGAAAGAGTTGAAAATATTTTAAATACAAACAGTATAACTCCTGCCAATGCAAAACAAGAACTTGATTTAATATTTAACAAATTAAGTATTACTATCAAAGGCTTTGAAAATACAGTACAAGGATTAAAATCTTTAAATATTGGATATAACGAATTAGAGCAAGGTGAATGCGAAGTAGGTATTTTAATTCCTAGAAGTTTTATACATAACAATTTAGAAAATTTTGGAAAAGAGATTAAAGAACTGACATTTATATTCAATAATTTTTCAGAATTTTTTCATGGAAAAAAAATTCCATTAGAACTAAAGACACTGTCAACTACTGATCCATTAATCACTATTGCAACAATTACTACTATTGCAGCAGGTATTGCAAAGACTACAGGATTTATAATTGACAATTATAAAAAATTACTTGAAATTAAAAAACTTAAAAATGAGTTGAAAAACCAAGGTTTATCAGAAACTGAGCTCAAAGGTATAGATGATCATAGTAACGACTATATGGCAAAAAAAATTGATGAACTTGTTGAAGTTTTGGATAAAGAATATAATACTATTAGTGATAATGGAAGAAAAAAAGAAGTATTAAATGGTTTAAGAATAAGTCTTAATAAAATTGCCAATAGAATTGACAGTGGTTTTAATTTTGAAGTTAGAGTTTTTATCAATAATGAACAAAATGAAAACGAAATAGATGATGAAAATCAAAAACTACTTGATGAAATTAAAGTTGCAACACATTCACTACAGTTTTTAAAATTAGAAGGTGATCCAATATTGAGTTTACCTGAAGACAAGGATGTATAACAAAACAGAGTAGCCAATAAATTACCTAGCGGCAATTTATTGGCTATCTTCAGTCGTTGCACGTACCCGCGGAGCGGATACGTGCAACGGCGGGGGCTGAGCTCTGAACGAGCAACCTGCCAATTGTCGTATTCCGCTACGCTACATACAACAATTGGCAGGAGCACACACTAAGCCATCCTCCAGAAATCCACAAGTGGATTTATGAAGTGTGACTGAGTGGAGCTCAGCCCCCGCCGTTATGTGTCTATCGTAAGCACCTTGCTTATGATGAGATAATTTGAAAGAAGTTGAGATTTAAAAAAGAGAGTTCAGAAGCTTAACGCCAAGAAGAAAAAGAAAAGTCTTCTCAGTAAACGCCAACAAACTGCCTAAACGCAGTAAGTTGAAAAACCTTACAAACGCAACGGACTCCCGTTGAAACTTTAAGGACATAAAGAACACGACGACATAACAAGACATAGTAAAAAAATATGTTACCCTAGCCGAAAAAAGCTTGAAAAACTAAAGAAGTTTAGCTACCATTGT
>WFPU01000016.1 GCA_015487435.1 Sulfurimonas sp. | reverse complement strand
AAATAATTATTAAATTATTTGAAAAATTTTTATTAACAATGGATGAATGTGTAAAAGAGATGTATAAAAATAATAATGAAAAAGATTATGAAAATTTAATGGCTCAAGCTCATAAACTAAAAGGATCAGCTAGTGCTTTATGCTTTGAGAAGATTACAAAAATCTCTTCTAATATTGAATCTCTAATTAAAAATGGAGATGAACAAGATTTTAGTGAGCCTATTGAAGAGTTAAGTGAATTATATGATTTTGTAAAATCAAAGTAAAGATTACTTCGATTTTACATATTTAAATATTTTAGTTTTGCTCTTTTGTAGCAGCTATAATTGCTTCAACTATACTTGGATCTTCCAGTGTAGAGATATCCTGAGTAATCTCTTCTCCAGTAGCAACAAGACGAAGAATACGACGCATAATTTTACCAGAACGAGTTTTTGGAAGTCCTGGAACAAATATAAATCGGTCACATTTTGCAAATGCACCAACCTCATTTTTAATAATGTTATTTATCTCATTACTCATCTCTTGGAATCCTGCATGCTCTGTAAGATTTAAAATAACAAAAGCACATAGAGATTCACCTTTAATATTATGTGGAACTGAAACAACAGCAGATTCAGCAACAAATTCTGCATTACCAATACTTGCTTCAACTTCTGCACTTCCAATTCGGTGACCAGATACATTCATAACATCATCAGTGCGACCAGTAATTGTGATGTATCCTTTTTCATCAACCATTGCCCCATCACCAGAAAAATAAACTGGTTTGCCATCTTTTTTACAATCACCAAAGTATGCTTTTTTAAACCTCTCTGGATCACCCCAAACATTTCTAATCATCGCAGGCCATGGCTTAGTTATACATAATAGACCTTTTTCCCCAATTGGGGTAGGTGTACCATCTGGTTCAATAACTTCTGCCATAATTCCGGGAAGAGCAAGAGTTGCACATCCAGCTTGAATAGGTGTAGCCCCTGGAAGTGGAGATATCATATGACCACCAGTTTCAGTTTGCCACCATGTATCAACAATTGGACAAGTACCACCACCAATTTTATTATGGTACCAATCCCAAGCTTCAGGGTTAATTGGTTCACCAACTGTTCCAAGAATTCTAAGAGAGGTTAAGTCATATTTTTGAGGTTCATCATTTCCAACTTTATGAAGCATACGGATAGCTGTAGGAGCTGTATAGAATTGAGTAATTTTTAAGTCTTGTATCATCTTCCACCAACGACCAGCATCTGGATAAAGAGGGATACCCTCATACATAACTGTAGTAGCTCCAGCTGCAAGAGGACCATATACTATATAAGTATGACCTGTAATCCAACCAATATCTGCTGTACACCAGTAAACATCATCAGGTTTAATATCAAAAACCCATTCCATCGTCATTTGTGCCCAAAGAATATATCCAGCTTGATTATGTTGAACACCTTTTGGCTGACCAGTACTACCAGAAGTATAAAGTAAAAATAGTGGGTCTTCACTAGCCATAGATTCAGCTTCACATTGATCAGACTCTGAATCTATTAAATCATTATAGATTTCATCACGACCCTCAACTATGTTTATCTCTTCATTGTTTCTTCTAACAATTAAAACATTTTTAACACTGTCACAGCCACCTTTTTTTATAGCTTCATCGACAGCAGGTTTTAATAAATATGGCTTGCCTTTACGATAAGCTCCGTCAGCTGTAATAATAAGTTTAGCTTCTGCATCTTTAACACGATCACGAATTGCATCAGAAGAGAAACCTCCAAACACTATAGAGTGAATAGCACCAATACGAGCACATGCTAACATCATAAATGCAGCTTCTGGAATCATTGGCATATAAATTACGATACGGTCACCTTTTGTAACACCATAACGATTTTTTAATAAATTAGCTGTCTTATTTACTTTTATAGATAATTCATTATAAGTTATCTTTTGAATGTCACCTAGCTCACCTTCAAATAGTATGGCAGTTTTTTCGCCATTTTTTTCTAAATGTCTATCTATACATTGTTCAGATACATTAAGTTCTCCATCTTCAAACCAACGCGCAAATGGCATATTTGAATCATCTAAAACCTTTGTATATGGCTTTTTCCAAGTGATTTTTTCTTTAGCAAAACTATCCCAAAAACCTTCATAATCATTTTTGGCAAAATCTTGTAGTTTATTATATTCCTCCATACTTTTTACAGCTGCATTTTTTGAAAGTTCTGGATTCGGGTAATAAAGTTTATGTTCCATTGTAATATCCTGTTAATAATAATAATTTGCGATTATTGTAGCTAGAAAATATTAATGTTTAGTTGTAATTAAAAGTTAGTTATATAATTTGATATTTAATAGAAGTTATTTAGAGGTTAAAATATAAGTTCACTTTACGCATAAAGCGTAAAGTAAGATAGAAAGTCTCTACTGAGGAGTTACATTCTCAGCTTGAGGACCTTTTTGTCCCTCACCGATTTCGAAAGTTACTGCTTGACCATCAGCAAGGGTAACACGACCCTCACCTGGATTGTTTACTTGACGAAAATGTACAAATACATCCTTACCGCCATCTTTTTGCTCAATAAACCCATAACCTTTTTCATCGTTGAACCATTTTACAGTTCCATTTAATAGCTCTGCCATTAATTATACCTCTTATTATAAATATATGAATCAATCTAGTAGAGATTAACTCTATCTTTATTTCATCTGAAAAGTATTATAGCTGAAAAAATATGAAATATGCAATTAATTTGATAATTTAATAAGAAAATTTTTAAATTGTCGATATTATATTTAGAAAATATAATATTTGATACTAATAAAAAGGATTTTATGATGAATATATCTTCAAATATGGGTGTTGCAACTCAACAACAAAATATGGTTGCAATAAAGACTAATTTTACAGAAAAAATATCAGAAGAAGAGGTAAAAGATATTAAAGCTCAGTTAAAACAAAATGCTAATGCTATTGCTTTAAACTCTATAAATGTTCAAGTTGGTGCTTCTAAAGATAATTTTGCTTCGTTATATGAAAATTTTCAAAGTTTTTTAAGTGATGTTGGTTATGAAGGTAAACCTATAGCAGAACTATCTCAAGATGAAGCTGCTGAACTTATCAGTGAAGATGGAATATTTGGCGTTAAACAAACTTCTGAGCGTATAGCAAATTTTGTAATAGATGGTTCTGGTGGAGATGAAAACTTAATGCGCGCTGGTCGCGAGGGAATGCTACAAGGCTTTAAAGAAGCAGAGGAACTTTGGGGTGGTGAACTACCTGAAATAAGTCAACAAACTATGCAAAAAGCTATTGATATGGTTGATGAAGCTATGCGTGAAGCTGGATTTTCTATAATCGATACGGCAGTTTAATTTAGATGAAATATAAACTAAAAGATGAATATATAGAGCTTTTTAAACTTTTAAAAACACTTGATTTGGTAGATTCTGGTGGAGTAGCAAAGATGCTTATCTCCGAGGGTCATGTTCTTCGTAATGAAGAAGTTGAAACTAGAAAAAGAGCTAAAATTCGTAGCGGTGAAGTTATAAAAATAGCGGAAGTAACTATAGAAATCATTTAATTTTTTGATTTTATACTTTCTTTTTCATCCCAACTAACCAATATGATATAGATAAACCAACTATAACAGCGCCTATAATTAAAAGTTCTTCACTTTTTTCAGAAGAGAGAGAATAGATTAGTACTTTTCTAATTAATGCGGCCATTGCTAACATAATAAAAGCACCTATGGCAAAACCTTTACCTTGAAGATGATTTATCTCTTCATTTATCAATTCAATTGCTGCCCATAAAACAAGTAAACTACCTAAAACAGTTAAAATCCCTTTTTCTATTCCTATATCTGTGAAAAATAGTAGATAAATATCATAAACAAAAAGTCCAATAGCAAAAAATGCAACAAGAGCCAATGCCCCTGCTAAGAAGTAGTTTATATAAGAGTTGAATTTTTTTAAACCAGCTAAGATATTTTTCTCAACTTTTGATAATGATAAATATTTACTAAGTTCTTCTTCTCTATAAGAGCTAGTTAACGCATCTAGATTCATATCTATGATTTTTTCAACTGCTTTTATCTCTTTTACATGTTGCTCTTTATTTACAAAGTTTTCTTCTATGCTTTTTAAGACAAAAGTTCTAACAAAGGAAAATGCGGAATTCACATAATGAGTAGGTAAGCCGATTTTAACATGAATTTCACCTATCTTATAAAGATATGTAAAGTATGGTAAATCATACTTTCCACAAAACAGGTTTATAAACCATTCTTTTATCTTTTTACTATGGTAATCAATAATCTCTTTATTTTTTAAAAATTGAGCAGTTTTACCAAAGTCCCAAATATAATCATAAAACTCATCTATAAAAGTATCTGCTAGTTCATTCATTCTAGGCTGAAGCTCTTTTAAAATCAGAGCTTCTTTCTTTGTAAACTTATAGTTCTCTTTAAAATCATGGTAATTTTGCATTGTCTTACCCTTAATAGAATAATTATTAGCTATAAGAACATTATAGCGTAACTGATTGTAAAATAAGACTTGATATGGCTACACTAATTCACACAAAGAATACAAAGGTATTCTGAGTTAAAATAAGATGAATTAAGAGAGGTCAAATATGAGAGGCAATCAATACACAAAAGAGTTTAAAGATTCAACAGTTCAGCTAGCACTAAATAGTGAGAAATCAG
>WFPU01000015.1 GCA_015487435.1 Sulfurimonas sp. | reverse complement strand
TTGGAACTTGATTATATTTTGCAACAATTCTTTAACATCTACAGGTTTTTCATCAAGTTGAAAGGTTCCCTGCTCTACTTTAGAAAGGTTAATAATATCATCTATCATTTCTAAAAGTTTCATACCGGAACTATAAATATTTTTTGCATAATTTTGCAGCTTTGGCGTTGTACTCTCTTTTACCAACATCTCGGCAAAAACGATGATAGAGTTCATCGGTGTCCGTATCTCATGTCTGATATTTGAGAGAAATTCAGACTTTACCTTATGGGCTTCCTGCGCGATTGCTTTGGCATCTTTGACACGTTGTTTTTGATGTTTTATTTCAGCTTCAAGAGCTTCTATTTTCTTTATTTGATCAAGGGCTAAACGACCACGCGAGCTATTCGTTGTATGCTTTATTATTTTTTCCTGATCAAGTATCTTTGCTTTAAGGTTATATATCTCATCTTCTAAAGCAGTGAGCTTTTCTTTTTGTTTCGCTTTAACAATATTTAGAACTATAGCAAAACTGATAGATATGACAAGAATCACTACGCCTATAATGATAAAATCGTTTATATTCATTCCTACTCTTTTTCCACTATTTCTTTAAACACTTCAAGATTTTCCTCAAAGACCTTTACCAAATTTGGATCAAATTTTGTACCGGAAAGATCTAAAATATAACGTGCAGCTTTCTCGAAACTCCACTGCTCTTTATAAGAGCGCTTATGCGTCAAAGCATCCAATACGTCTGCTATGGCAACAATTCTACCATAAATATGTATATCTTCGCCTTTGAGTCCTTTTGGATACCCTGAACCATCCCAGTTTTCATGATGTTCATGAGCAATGACGGCAGCAGCTTTTATGAGCTCACTTTTGGATTTACTTAAAATATTCAAGGCATAATCTGGATGTTTTTTCATTACCTGAAACTCTTCTTCGGTCAATTTCGCATTCTTATGTAAAATTGAGTTGTCTATGACTACTTTTCCAATATCATGTAAAGGAGCTGCAAGGTAGATCGTATGGATCTCTTCGTATGTTAAATGTCCCTCAAGCTGAGCTAACTCTTTTGAAATATTGGCAACACGTTTTACATGTTCTGCCGTCTCTCCACTATCAGAAGCCATTATCTCTGACAAAATATAAATAATCTCTTTTTGAGCCAGTTCAAGTTGCGCCAAATGTTGATCTCTTTCATGTTGCATATCGCGAACCAACTCTTTGTTGTGACAAGAAAGCTCTTTTCTGTAACGATAGAGTTCAAGGTGATTGGCAACACGTGCACGTAGCTCAATAGAATGGTACGGTTTTGTCACATAATCAACAGCTCCGAGCTTAAATCCCTCTTGCATATACTTTATGTCCGCAACAGCAGTGACAAAAATAATAGGAATTTCTTTGAGCGCAGGAGTCTTTTTTATCATCTTACAGAGTGTAAAGCCGTCTATTTCAGGCATCATCACATCTAAAAGAATCAGATCAAAGCGCTTTGTTTTTAAGATCTCTATGGCAGATTTACCGCTGAGGGCATACGAAAAATTATAATTTTCATTTTTCAAAATACCTATAGCGATTTTTATGTTTTCACTTACATCATCAACAACTAAAATATCAAATTTCTTCTGCATTAAACCTACCAATTTTCAACAATATGTAAATTATATCATTAAAAATTGAGTTTTTGCTTTATTGATGCAGTGCCAACTCTTTTTTGAGATATTCCCCTCCTCGTTCCCATCGTCTCCGATGGGAATGCATACAACAGTTAATCTCTACAATCAAATTACAATAAAAAAATCAACTGAGGTATACACTCCCACGCTGAAGCATGGGAGCGAGTGTAAAAATCCTTTGTTTATTCCTAATATACCATAGTTTGAGAAGTGTTTTATCTGCTTGTATTGTAGCACCTATGATGTTTGTATCGTTATCGCTTATCACACAACAGTAAAGAAATTTACTCATTACTTGCTTTTTATATCTATTAAGTGTATTTTAAAAAGTATTGATTTTGTATTATTTTTATCTATTGTTTTAAGAGGGTAAGAGGGGTTGTTATTATCTCATCATTGTATTTATTGAGAACTGATTGGTTTTCTTGGGCATCTTTTAGTAATAAAAAAATAGTTACAAAAATTAAAAATAGATGTGTTGAATAACTTAATATATTTAAAAAGTTATAGTTGTTTTTTTGCACAAGATATGCAATAAAAATTTTAGCAACCAATATAGATAAAAATAAAATACCAAGATAAAATTTACTACCAATAAAAAATACAAAAACTGGAGTTAAAATTAAAAATATTACTAAGCTTAATAA
>WFPU01000014.1 GCA_015487435.1 Sulfurimonas sp. | reverse complement strand
GTACTTGTGTGTCCTGGAAAGAGTTTCGTTAAATAATTCCAGAAATTTGTTTTTGTACTACTGATTGTATTGATGTGATTGTTATATTTATAGGCTTCATATGTAAGTGTCACACCACTTGTTACATATTTATTAGATGTACCTGTTTTATTGATAAGCTGTGCATTTAAATTATTATACGGTGGGAGAATTGTAAAAACTGAGTAGTCGCTACCATCCATACAGTGCATACCAAGATCATTCCACGCAAGTAGTGTATAGGAACCATTTGCTGTCGGTGTTCCTCCACTGGTTGAACCACCACCGGTTGAACCACCGCCAGTTGAACCACCAGTTGAACCACCATCAGTTGAACCGCCAGTAGAACCACTGTCACCGTTAGTTGAATCACCATCATCGCTACTGTCAGAAGTATTGTTATGGCTTGTGTCGCCACCATCTTGAAGATTTTGTTTATATACTTCTTTGTTATCTAATGTTTGTTGAAAATGTGTGATGGAATCTTGTTTGCTAACTACATTACTTACATCTGTTCCACTTACCTGCGCAATTTGTGTATTATTGAGATCTACATTGTTTGTTGCAAGGTCAATAATGTCATTTGCCGGTTGCTGCGTGATTGTAATCCCATTACTGGCATTATGGTCGCTGTCTGCAGACTGTAAAACTCGTAAGATATTTACAACACGTGCATCATTGACATTGTTTGTGCCAACAAGCTCAAGAGGCGTGATAACACTATGTTCAGAATCGATCTTTGTTTTTCCTAGGGTTGTATTACCTAGTTTGAAAGTAATCTCTTCTCCTACTTTGTACTGAAAATATCCACGATTATCGGTCTTACCACTGTAAGAATTTGAGCGATATTCTAGACCGGATACTTCTTTGTCTAAAAAGACCCCTGTACTTGTAACACCAGTAGTTGTTCCCGTCGTGTTACCTGACGAAGAGCCTCCACAACCGCTTAATAGTGCAACGAGCAGTGTTGATGCTGATGCTAATGTATAATACTTCATAGTATATCCTTTCACGAGTTAATATCATCAAATCATAACAATAGAAAATGAAGATTTGATGAAGGTATATTTAAAACCTCTCTAGCTCTTTTCTTCATTGAATCTTCATGCAAAAATACTATAATGTAAAGATGAAGATTCGATGAAGATTTTCAATGATATAATCAAAAATAATAAAATGAGAGTAGAATGAAGATACTTATAGTAGAAGATGATAAAGACAGTGCAACATTTTTAGAAAAAACGCTTATGGCTGAAAAACAGGACGTAGAACTTGCCTATAGTTACAAAGAAGCTAAAGCACTTATTCAAGAATATATATTTTCTCTTATTTTATTGGATTGGAATTTAGGTGATGGCAGTGGATACGATTTGTTACAAGAGTGTCGAAAAGAGTTGGCTCCTGATGTTTCCATCATAATGATAACAAGTGAAAATGACACAGAAGCAGTAGCTGCCGCTCTTGATGCAGGTGCAGATGATTATATGATAAAACCCTATTCAATGGTAGAACTTTTAGCGCGTATAAGAGCAGTTTCACGTAGAGAAGCATCGCAAAAAAGCTCTGTGGTGGAAATTGGCAGATTACAACTTAATATGATGACCCATGAAATTTTTTTAGATAACACTCCTTTGGATTTGACGACAACTGAGTATGATTTGTTACAGTTGTTGATGCAAAATTCTAATGTTGTTTTAACACGGTATCAGCTCAATGAATCAATTATGAAAGATTTTGCCTCTTTTGGTAATAGTAACCTTGTAGATGTACATATTAAAAATATTCGTAAAAAGCTTGGTGATTACAATATTATACAAACAGTTCGTGGAATTGGTTACATCATTAAAACACAAGAATAAAAGCAGGACAGCATGAAAAAAATCATTCTCTTCTTTATATTTGTTGTTGGCATGCTCTCAGCCAAAGAATATGAACTCGGAGAAGGCTATCAGCTTGGAAATACTCCTGCGTATGTCGGAGGCTATTTTTCATTGGAATATACCAATTACAGTAAAGGTGATTTGCAAAAAGTAAGTTTAGATGATATGGCACTGTTGAGTTATGGAAGCTATCATAAATTTTCTTATATGGTAGAGATGGAGTTCAAAAACTACTATACAAAAATATATGACAATGGTAAAAAAATTACTACAAAAGACACAAAACTCTATGCTGAACGGTTCTATGGGGATTATACGGCAAATGAAAATTTCATGGCACGCTTGGGAAAATACAATTCCAATGTAGGGTATTGGAATCTTACTCCTATTAACGTCTTGCGTGACACAACATCTTCTCCTGTTACTGCAGAGATAGTGTTTCCTAAATATACAACAGGGGTAGATCTGCAATATCATCTCTTTACACAGATAGATGAAGTGACTGCCAATATCACTTTGCAAGATAATAATTCGCTTGATGAAGAGTATAATAATTTTTATATCAAAAAACATTTCTCTCTAGGTCTGGAGTACAGCTACGAAAATCTCAGTGTAAAACTCAATGGAGGCTACTTCCATAAAAAGGACCACACGCAAGCCTATGTTGATAATTATTACGGATATTTGAGTTTTTTGTATGATAATGACACTTTGAAAGTGATGGGTGGGCTTGGTCATCGAGAGGACAATAGAAAAGAAGCAGTAAAGCTTTCTACTTACCTGCAAGCTACTTATGAAATTGCTTCGCATCATTACCCTGTAGTTCGACTTGAACATTATAATGCGCAAATAGATATTGAAGATGGTATTACAAAAGATACGAGTGCTATTATTGGGTATGCATACAGGCCAACTTATCCTGTAGCATTCAAAGTAGAATACCAATTGCATAGCAATAAACAATTGGACAGATTCCTTACTTCATTTTCGGTTATGTTCTAATGAAAAAGATATGTCTGCTTCTTTGTTTGTTTTCATTTTCAGTGTTGGC
>WFPU01000013.1 GCA_015487435.1 Sulfurimonas sp. | reverse complement strand
ATTTTATGTAGTTATGCCAAATCCCACTTGGGGAGTTTTGTATATTTTTTATATTTTTATTTACAACAGTTATGGAATTAGGAATATATAGAAAAAGATATGGATTTTCATCTGTTATCATCTTAAACATCTTTTTCCACATTTTTGAAAGTTTTTTTCTATCTATTATGCTTTGAGATTCCTCTATCATTTTATCCATATTTTCATTTTTATACCCAACTAAATTAAAACCACTCTTTTTATCATTATCACTATGCCAAAACATATATGGGTCTGGTGTTGGAGAGAGTCCCCAGCCTAAAAGTACTGCATCGAACTTATGTGGAAAAACAACCATATTTAAAAATGCTTGCCACTCCATCACTCTAAGTTTTACAACAACTCCAGCTTTTTTTAGTTGATGTTGTAATATCTCAGCAGCATAAGGTCGAATAGAGCTTGAGTTTGAAGTAACTATCTCAAAAACAAAAGGATTATTTTCATCATAACCAGCCTCTTTTAATAACTCTTTAGCTTTAATCAAATCTTGAACTGGTGCTTTTACATCTTCATTGTAAGCACTTGAACTTGGGAGAAATGGTCCAGTACAAACTTTTGCATGATTAAAAAACAAAATATCTATTATCTCTTGTCTGTTAATCGCCAAAGAAAGAGCTTCCCTTACTTTTGGATTTTTAAATTTATCTAATCTAAGGTTTAACCCTAAATATGTGTAAGATGAACTTATTTTTTCATAAATATTAAACTTATCAAAAAAATCTTTTGTAAGTTGTCTTTCATATTGAATAGGCTCAACACTACCAATATCCAATACGCCTGATTTTAACATCATAAAACGTGTCATTGGATCAGCTATCACATGAAAAGATATTTTATCAATCTTGGGTCGCCCCTCAAAGTAATTATCATTCGCGCCTAAGATTATATTTTTAGAGTGTTCTAAAAGTTCTAGTTTATATGGACCTGTCCCTATAGGGTTTGTGTTAAAAGATGCACTCATAAGGTTTTGTTCATCTTTGAGTATATGCTCAGGCAGTATCCCCATCATCCAAGTCTCTAAAGCTTTAAAATATGCTTTTTTATAAATCACTTTAACTTTGTATTTATTAATTGCTATTACATTTTCAACAAAACGAAAACTTGCACTATATGGCGATGATATTTTTGAAGAGGTTAATGTTTTATATGTAAAGATTATATCTTTGGAAGTAAAAGCCACTCCATCATGCCACAAAACATTTTTCTTTAACTCAAAAATTAAAGTTTTGTCATCTTCATAATAAAACGAAGTTGCTAAATCACCTATGATAGTAGAGTTATCTTTGTCATATTTTACAAGTCCATTAAATAAAAATCCAGCAATCTCTGATGAACTAGAGTCAGTTGCTAAGATTGGATTTAATCTTGATGGATTTGCGCTTGTAGCTAGATGCAAGGTTGATGCAAACAGCTCAAATGAGATTAATAGTGCAATAAAAAAACGCATAACTATTAGATTAGATTTAGTGTCAAGCACGGAATGTCGACACACTTGAATTTCAGTCATTCTGAACTCGATTTAGAATCTAAATAATATAAACAGTTTATTGTATAGCCTTGTCGTTTACAGTTACATTACCATCATATACTTTTATATCAAATACTATGTTATTATTTTCTTCTTTTGCAAAATCTTGTGCCATCATTAAAAAAGGTTGTGTTTTACTAAACTCATTAAACATTTTTTTTGATATCTTTAGAAATATATCTATCTTTATCTCATTAATAAGAGCTACTGGATCTGTCTGTGAATTTGATAAAATATTGTTTGGTGGTAAGATAAAACTTGCTTTTAAATCAAGCCCCTCTAAATCTTCTATCTTATTTACAACAACTTTAGATAAAGATAAATCTGAGATTTTTAGCTCTAATCCTTTTGATAACAATATTATCATATTTTCTGTCATCTTATCTTGTATCTGTGGTGTTTGATTTATTTTGGCTTGATCTATAAGCTCTATAATTAATTCAAAACTATCTTTATCAAGTTTTGTTAATGACATATCGTATATAAAACCATTTAAATCAATTGTAGCATTCGGGGCATTTGCAAACAGTTTATCAAAAGTTGCTTTGGCAAAAAAATCCATCTTTTTATTTTTAGTATTTGTTGAAAAATTAAAATCTAAATTGTCCAAAATAATTTCAGATTTATTAGAGTCTTTGTCTACAGCATTCAGGGCTATACGGTTGATTTTTGAAACTATAGTATAGTCTGTTTTGGATTTAAATACTAAGGATTCACTGATATCAGAAAATAAAATATCAAGTTTCTCAGAATCTTTATCAATTTTAAAAGATATTTCATCTATTTTTGAATTAAATTTATCTGGAGCTATTAAAATACCCTCTCCATCAAAAGTAACCCCACCAAGTTTAAAATCTATTTTATACCCAGTCGCTAAAGTATAGTTTTCCTCAATATCTTTTATATGACCATCAAAATTTTCAGATAAAATGTTGTAATTTAAGTAATATGCAAAACCTTTGTTAGATAAAAAATTGGAAAAATACTTAAAAAACTCAACATCATTATCTTTTATATTTTTCATTATGGATTTAGATAGTTTTAATGGATAGATAGCAATAGATACACCATCAGTTAATGGTATATTACTGTACTCTATCTCTGCCTCTAGCTTTGTGCCCTCTAGCATAGAATCAATATAGATTGGTAATTCAAAGGAAGAAAATTGATTTAAGTATGCTACAAATTTACTACCATTTTTTACATAGATATTATAATATTTTTTTGATTTTAAATAAGTTGAATCTGTTTGAGTGATATCTATATCTAAACCAAAAGAATTTAAAACTTCTATTCTATCTTTTAGAACTAACTCTACTGCTCTATTTCCAAAAAAAGGAAGTGCAATTATTAC
>WFPU01000012.1 GCA_015487435.1 Sulfurimonas sp. | reverse complement strand
GTCTGCGAGTGATGCTGCCGGTTGCCTCAATGTTACTGAACTATCACGGGGTGATGCGCTTGCGTGCGCGCTGGCCCCGAAATCGAGCGCTGGGTGTGCTTCGGTTTGGGTCGGCCATGAGGGTGTTGCGCTAATCGGGGTGAGGCGCGTGCTAAATGACCACTGTGGCCTGTCCTACCGCAGCACCTCGCAGATAACCACTTGGCTGGATGGCGGGCGTGTTCCCCTGGCCCAAACATGCGCCCCAACGGTCAAGTATAAGTGTAGTGCGGATTTTTGGAACACTTCATTTTCAATTTTTCAACTGTTTATTTATATTTAAGTCGTTCATATTTAGCGTTTAATCCCGCATTACGCTTATACATTGTTGGGTGGTCGTGCTTATACATTAATGCTTCTTCGTTCTACTTTATCTTGAATTCTAGTAAAATGAATTGACATTTTTAAAAGGAATAAATAAGAACCGTAATCACTTAAAGTAAATAACCTTTTTTCTTTTATGTTTTCCCTCGAAATCAACTTGTTTGGAAAATTAACTACCCTATCAAAAAATACGATTGAGTCATCAATTTTACCTTTAAGTTTTGGTAAAAAAAAGATTTGCGTAATTTCTTGATGCTTGATAGATTGAATATGAGAATCTATCTGAGTTTTTGTTTTTTTCGATTTTTTATATAACGTTTCTTTGTACTTTTTTAGATTAAATATGGGAGAATAAACAATTTGTGAAGGGAAATTTCTAACATTTTTTAAATCAATATCACATGTGTTTGACAGAATCATACCAGGTGCAGGCTTGATTTCAGTATTTGGTAGATTGACAAAAAGCAAATCTTTTATACCATCCCCTTGATAAATAATATCAGTTTCCAAAAGATAATTAGTGTATATCCTTGAATCAATATTGTAAGGAAAATCCTTTAATCCATCAAATAATTCTTTTTCAGATTCGACAGACAAAAACTTTGGTAAATACAATTTCAAATCATCTAAATTCATATTAAATCCCAGAAGTTATCATTTACAATATCAACAAATTCATTCTCAATATCTTTTGATTTTTCTAATAGGTTACTTGTAAATGAAATAATAACACTAATTTTTTCCATATTCTCATCATGAAAGTTATAATCTGGTGTTTGATTAAATGCATTATCTTTCCATTCTGCAATATCGGAAGAATATTTAAATGTTATTTCTTGTTTTGGCATCAAATAACTTTCAGTCTCATGAGTTAAACCAACGAGACTAGAAGAACTTAATGTTACCAAAATAAGTAGATTTGACAATGATGTATTTGTATTGTTCATCTTTTAATAAGTTGGATTTAATGTTTGTAAAAAATCGTCTTTCAACAAACTAAAAAAAAGGTCTTTTTCTATAGCATGACCTTTATTAATAATAACTTCTTTTTCTTTAAAAAAATTGTCAAGATTCGATTCTGTCGATGTGTCAATATCAATAATTGACCCAGATTTATTTTCGTAATTTGCATTATTAGCCACTTGTAAAGAACTCTTAAAATTACCTTCTTCTAATTCTGTTCGAACAATAGTATTTTTATATTCAATATCATTATCTCTAAAAGAAATTTTTAAATTAATGTTTTGAAAAATATCATCATTAAAGAAATTGATATAGCGTATTCCAATTCTTATAACAGAATTAATTATTCCAATTTTTTGAATCTTATCTAATATTTTGAAAATTTGTATAGAAAAATTACCCCATCCGACATATGCGGGGAAAGAACTTATTGTAAGAACATCTGGGCCTATTTGAGTTACAAAATTTTGATTTGAAATTCTATAATGTGGTTTAAATTTAAGATTTGGATCAGTAGTTCTTACAGCTTCAGGCAATTGTAATATAGGAAGATTTTTGACTTCTGGGAAATCTTCTTGTAATACATTATAGACCATACCAAAAACTGCATTGGGATGTGTTTTTGGTATAAACCTTATTTCAAATAAAGCATCCACAATTGGACATGGTTCTATTACTTTAGGTAGTTTCATTTTTTATTATCCTTTTTATAGTTGGTACGAATTTAAATCATTTTCTTGTAATTCTTATCTAATTGATGTAAAAAACGTATTGTCTATTGCATGCCACCCAACGGG
>WFPU01000011.1 GCA_015487435.1 Sulfurimonas sp. | reverse complement strand
CGATATCGCTAACTTCTAAACATTTTGAACATACAAGATGTGAATGAGATTCTTTAGTTAGCTCATAAACAGATTTTGCATTTGGAATTTTTACCTCTTTAATAAAAGAGTTCTCTAACATTATATTTATGTTTTTATATATAGTTGCCAATGAAATTGAGTTAAATTGTTTTATTAGCAGTTCATACAAGGAATCTATATTTAGATGCCCTTTTTTATAAAGTTCATTTGTTATAGCTAATCTTTGAGGTGTAGCTTTTAAGTTGTATTGTCTTAAAATATCTGTATAATTATTCATAATGGAATTATACACTAATTATTATTAAAGAATAAATATTATCATTTGATATATTAAACTGAACTCTCTGATTAATTAGTTATTAGATTCTGAATCAAGCCCAGAATGACGAGGTTAGGTCCAGAATGACGAAGTCAAGCCCAGAATGACGAACTCAACGTCACCCTAAACTTGATTTAGGGTCTATTTTCTAATCAATTAGAGATCTCAATTATTAAAAATTTGATTATAAAAGGAAAAAATATGCAAAATTTATACGATGAAATAAAAACTCTTGATGAGAGATGTTATAGCGAGTTTGCTTTGAGTGAAGATATATTGATGGAACATGCTGCTAATGGAATGGTTTTATTTATAAAAAATAATTTTGCAAAAAACTCCAAAGTAATTGTAGTATGTGGAAGTGGAAATAATGGAGCTGATGGTTTAGCCTTAGCTCGATTGCTTCATGGTGATTATTATGTAGAGATATATTATGTAAAAAAACCAAAATCAAAGATGGCACTACTGCAAGAAAAGAGAGTAAAAGCTTTAAATATACCTAGATGCAAAGAGCTTAAAGATTGTGATATTTTAGTTGATGCAATAGTTGGAACTGGCTTTATTGGCGAGTTTGATAAATATTACTGTGAAATAATTGAAAAAATGAACTCTATAAAAGCTTACAAAATAGCTTGTGATGTCCCAAGTGCTTATAAATTTTATGCAGATACTACTTTAACAATGGGGGCGTTGAAAAAATCGATGTTTTTAGACTCTCATAAAGAGTTTGTTGGAGAGATAAAAGTGTTAGATTTAGGGATTTCACGTAGTGTATATGAGTGTGCTACTAATTGGAAATTATTAGACTTAGAAGATATTAACTTACCAAGAAGGGATAAAAAAGATTCTCATAAGGGTACTTATGGTCATTTGGCTATAGCATGTGGAGATAAGAGCGGGGCTAGTATATTAAGTGCACTATCGGCATTAAGATTTGGTGTTGGACTTGTAACGCTAATTGGTTATAAAGATGTAATAATTCCACATACTATAATGTATTCACATTTTTTACCAAAAACTACAACTGCTTTAGCTTGCGGAATGGGTTTAGGTAATGAGTTTAGTAAGTTAGAGATGGATAAATTTTTAGATAATGATTATCCACTTATTATAGATGCAGATATCTTCCATATGCACCGTGAGGAACGAGGAAGTACTCTTGGGGTGCCAATTTTTTTAAATATTTTAAAAAGAAAAAACTTAGTCTTAACTCCTCATGCTAAAGAGTTTATTGCTGTTTTAAAACAAACTGATTTAGCAGATATAACAGTGCAAGAACTTCAATCAAATCGCTTTAAATATGTTGAGCTTTTTACAAAAAAATTCCCAAATGCTACACTACTTTTAAAAGGTGCAAATGTCATAATCGCAAAAAATGATAAATTTTTTATAAATCCACATGGGACCCAAGTTTTGGCAAAAGGTGGAAGTGGAGATGTTTTAAGTGGTTTAATAGGTGCACTTTTAGCTCAAGGATATAATCCATTAGAAGCCACAAAAACAGCTTCACTAGCACATACTAAATTGGCATTAAACTACACAAATAGTAATTTTTCATTAACACCTGATGACTTAATAGATGGGATTTGCAATCTGTAAGTTTATTTATGATATAAATGCGGATTAAATAACATCGTCATTTCGTAGTTGATGCGGAATCTAAACTTAAAAGTAATACTAAAAAGACTCTCAGCCAAACTGTGAGTGACTATATCAGGAATATGAACTATGGATAATATACTAAAAATCGGAAAATATGAATTAGGATCAAGACTTATTGTAGGTAGTGGAAAATATAAAGACTTTGAAACTACAAAACAGGCTACACTTGTAAGTGGAAGTGAACTGATCACAGTTGCAGTTCGTCGCTTAAATATCACTGATCCAGATAAAGAAAACTTAAGAGACACTTTTGCAGCAACTAATGTTAAATTTTTGCCAAATTCTGCTGGTTGTGTAACTGCCCAAGAGGCGATAACTACTTTTAGACTGACTCGTGAAGCTACTGGTATTGATTTAATAAAATTAGAAGTTATCGGCGATACTAAAAAAACTCTTTACCCAGATGTTTTAGAGACTATCAAAGCTTGTGAAATTTTATCTAAAGAGGGCTTTACTATTATGGCATATACTTCAGATGATCCAATTATGGCAAAACGCTTAGAAGATGCTGGTGCTCACGCAATTATGCCCCTAGCTGCTCCTATTGGAAGTGGTCTTGGAATTCAAAATCCATACAACATTGCATTTGTTAAAGATGCTGTAAATTTACCAGTCATAGTTGACGCTGGTATTGGATGTGCAAGTGATGCAGCTTATGCGATGGAGTTGGGTGCTGATGGTGTTTTAACTAACACTGCTATTGCTCAAGCTCAAGACCCTATGATGATGGCAGAGGCTATGAAGCATGCAGTAATAGCTGGTAGAATGAGTTATCTCGCCGGTAGAATTCCTAAAAAACCTTATGCGACAGCATCAAGCCCAATTGATGGCTTAATCCAATTTTAGTAGTTACTCTTTAGTAACTACTATATTTCTTCCTGAGGCTTTAGCCTCATATAATGCCTCATCAACTCTTTTTATAAAATCTGATTGAGATTCTTGATATATATACTGAGTTACTCCAAGTGATACTGTTTGTTTTCCACCATTCTTGAAATTGTAGTTTTCAATGTTTTTTCTGATTTTATTAGCTAAAATTGATGCCTGTTCTGAAGTAGTAGATTGTAGGGTTATAACAAATTCTTCACCACCCCACCTAGCAACAAAATCTCCTTGTCTTATAGTTGATGTTAAAATTTTTGCAATTTCTATAAGTACATAATCCCCAATATCATGTCCATAAGTATCATTAACAGCTTTGAAATGATCTATATCTAAAAAAATAATAGATAGGGGTGATCCAGTTGTTTGTGCTAAAGATATCTCTTTTGATAACACATCATTAAATTTTCCTCTATTAAATAGATTTGTCAATGCATCTTTAGATGCTTCATCTGTCAATGTTTTAATTGTTTGTAACTCTTTTGTTATCTCATCAAATATAATAATATAAACCTCATTATTGTCTATCATTTTTTTTCTAGAGTGTGCTTTAAAGTATCTGTTTTTATTATCTTTTTTCATAAGAACTTTAATCTCTTTATTGTTTTGTTCACGATAAAGGTATGGTACCCAATGCTCATCATCTACATATGCAGTTAAAAAGTCTTTGTTTTCTACAGCTACGAAAAAATTAGATAGATGGCCATGTTTTTTTATAAACTCATTTAATGAATTACAGTTAAAAAAATTTAACATAGTTTTGTTTGCGAGTATAAGTTTTTTCCCTTTTGCAACCATTAAAAAACTAAGATCAGTATCTAATACTTCTTGTAGTAGCACTTTAGTTGAGTGTACCTCTTTATCTTTGTCTGAAACTTCATCTACAAGTTCATCGTTGTTTTTGATTTGTCTATGTAAAAGCAATGTAATGCTAAGTAATAAAACAGCTATTATAATTCTTATATAAAATATTTTTTCTTCAATATATAGTACAAATTCATTATAGTTTGTAGCATCAAGAGAGACACTTATCCCACCCTCAATAGCTCCAACTTTATAGTTTTGTTCTACATGACATGGTATACAAGAAGGTGTTGTAACTAATGCACCCATATAATTAAAAGAAGAATTTTCTTTTAATTCATAATACTCATGTTCATCGTTTTTCACTAAATATTCTAAAGCTCTTTTTTCAAATTCATTTGCTTTATTGTTTGGATTAAGTGGATTTACACCAACAATGTGAAAATTAAAATTTTGAGTATTTGAAAACTCTGAGAGTTGGCGTATCATCCATGCTGGGTTAATTTTTATAAGTGTTTGTCCATCTGCAGCTTTTAAAGTATTGTCTTGTAGGTACGGATTTGGTTTTAATGTATCATTCGCTTTTACATAAATTCCACCAAAGCTAGAACTCCACTTTCTTATATTGATTTGATCTGCAAAATGTGTTTGGGCTTGTTTTATAAGTATATTTTTTTGAGATTCTATACTTTTGTTTTGTAATATTTCGGTAGTGTACAAAGATACAAATAAAAGCGATATGAAGCTAAAATATAATAAGATGTATTTATTTTTATTTTTCATTTAAATGTATTCTAACTAAATATATTTTAAATTTCAATTTTTTTGATAAGTGATTCATCAAAATTATTTGACCAACAGCTAAGTTTTTTGGTTATGTAAGCAGTTTAATCAATACAATATGAAAAGAATATAGTTATCAAAAAGAGAGTATTAACTGAGCAAAGTACACTTTTGAGTTTATACACTTGTTTGTTTTAAGATAGCAATATTACAAATTCTCCACAAACACTACACACAATTTTCATATAATAGAGTCCTCTGATTAATTAGAAATTAGACCCTAAATCAAGTTTAAGATGACGTTGACTCCGTCATTCTGGACTTGATCCAGAATCTAACTTATAATTAATCAGAGAGTTCAATATTAAATGGGCATAAAAGGAGGCAGGATGAAAACACAATCTAAGCTATCTTGTAGTCAAACGGATAATATTATCCAAGAGATAAGATGATGTCTTGTTTTGGCTTCAAAAATTGTTACATGAAATTAATGATGCAGATGCAACATTCAGACAAAGAGATGGGCAGGGTTTTTATGAAATACAACTACTCATTGACTAATTAAGGAGAGAAATTATGAAAACAGATCTAGTTTGCGGTATGGAAGTATTGGAAGATACAAAGTATAATACGGATTACGATGCCAAGACGTACCATTTTTGTAGTGCAAGTTGTTTGGAAAAGTTTTTGGCGTCGCCTGATGACTATCTTTTAAATAATAAAGATGCAAATGATAGTTGTCACAGTGGTGAAAAAACCTCCTCGCAAAAATGGACAACAG
>WFPU01000010.1 GCA_015487435.1 Sulfurimonas sp. | reverse complement strand
TAGACTTAATATGCAAGTAGGTGTTCCCGAAGGATAATTATGAGAGCATTATACAATAAAAAAGATAAAACATCAAGAGGCAAAAAATGAGTAAAACTGAAAATCAAAAGAAACTACTAAAAATATTAAACGAGATATTCCAACTTGACCAAAGTGATTTAGACTTTGGTATCTACCGTATTATGAACACTAAGAGTAAAGAGATAAATGAGTTCTTAGATAAAGACCTTTTATCAAGTGTAGCAAGTGCTTTTAGCTCAAATGACAACAACTCTATACAAAAGGAGTTAGATGAAGCTATACAACAAGCACAATCACTTGGAGCAGACCCCGAGACACTTCCAAAAGTTATAGAACTCAGACAACAGTTATCTTCAACAACATCTTCAGACAACCTTGAAAATGATGTATTTTCACACTTAGCTAACTTCTTCAAACGATACTACAAAGACGGGGATTTTGTAAGCCTTAGAAGATACAAAAAAGACACTTATGCCATACCTTATGAGGGCGAAGAGGTAAAACTCCACTGGGCGAATAGCGACCAATACTATATAAAAAGTGGAGAGTATTTTAGAGATTATACATTTAAGGTAAATGACAAAACTATACACTTAAAACTTAGTGATGCCCAAACAGAGAGCAATAATAACAAAGCCACAAGCGATAAAGAGAGAAGATTTGTAACCTTAGAAGATAATCCTTGTGAAGTGATAGATGATGAGCTATATATAAACTTTGAGTATAAAGCCATAGGCAAAGGTTTTAAGCAAGATAAACTAAATGAAGAAGCAATAGCTAAAGCTCTTGAGAGTGTTGAAGATTTAGAGTTTATAAATGCTCTAAACACTTTAGCAGCAACAGAGAAAAATAAAAAAAGAACTATATTTGAAAAGCACTTAAAAAGTTATACAAGTAGAAACTCTTTTGACTACTTTATACACAAAGATTTAGGTGGATTTTTAGGTCGTGAGTTAGACTTCTATATCAAAAATGAGATGTTGTTTTTAGATGATATTATGGATAGTCCTATCAAGTATGAAGAAGTTATGGGCAAGGTTAAAATTTTCAAAGAGGTGTCTCAAAAGATAATTTCATTTCTTACTCAACTTGAAGAGCTACAAAAGAGGTTATGGGAAAAGAAAAAGTTTATTATAGAAACTAACTACTGTATCACTCTTGATAAAATTATAGACTCCTCTCGTCATTCCGTGCTTGACACGGAATCTACTTTAAAAGTCATACTAGAAAATAAAGAGCAGTTAGCAGAGTGGAAAGAGCTTTTTGATGTAGATGTTCAAAGTGCTGATGACTTAAAAGAAGAAAAGTATCTTGTATTGGACACTAAGTTTTTTGATATGAAGTTCAAATACAAGCTCTTAAGTGATTTTGATAATCTTGATGAAGATATAGATGGAGTGCTTATTAACAGTGAAAACTTTGGAGCATTAAACCTACTTCAAGATAGATATAGAGAACAAATAAAGACTGTTTATATTGACCCACCATATAATACTGGAAATGATGGATTTTTATATAATGACTCTTATCAACATAGTTCTTGGATGAGTTTTATGTATGACAGGTTAATCTATGCTAAAGAATTAATGAACAGTAATAGTGTAATTTTTAGCAGTATTGATGATAATGAATTAAATAATTTACAAAGTATCAAAAATATTGTATTTACAAATAATTTAATCTCTCAAATAACAGTTAAATCAAATCCGGGAGGTAGAGATTACGGAGGAATAGCATTAACACACGACTACTTAGTTGCTTATTCTAAAAATGAAAAACAAGAACTTAATCTTATTTTAGATAAAGAAAAGAAATTTAAGCACACTGACAATATAAGTGGATTTGATGATAGAGAATTAAGAAATAGAAATATAAAGTTTAATGACAAAAACAGACCTAATTTATGCTACCCATTTTATGTAAATAAAAATAATATTGATGATAATGGTTTTTATGAAGTTTCACTAGAACCTCAAGATAATTGGATAGAAGTCTATCCATTGGTATCTCAAGGTGTTCAAACAGTATGGAGATGGGGGAAACCTAAATCATTAGAAAACTTAAATATAAATGTTAAGGGTAAGCTAAAACAAGATGGTTCATTTATGATTATTGAAAAATATAGAAGTGATTATAAAAGAGAACGGTCAATATTAGATACAACTGATGTTAGAAATGAATATGGAACACTGACATTAAAAAAAATGTTTAAAGATGTAGGTCATTTTGCTTATCCTAAGAGTGATAAGCTTATAGAGAAAGTTGTAAATTTAGGAATTTCAAGTAATGAATATATCTTAGATTTTTTTGCTGGTTCAGGAACAACAGGACACGCTGTTATCAACCTTAATCGTGAAGACAACGGAAAAAGAAAATATATTTTAGTTGAGATGGGAGAATATTTTAATACAGCTACAAAACCAAGAATACAAAAAGTAATCTACTCGGACAGTTGGAAAGATGGCAAACCAACTACAAAAAATGGTATCTCTCAAATCTTCAAATACTTCAAACTTGAAAGCTATGAAGACACTCTCAATAACCTTGAGTTCAAAAAGACAAAAGAGCAAGAAGCTACCTTAGATATGTATCCAAAAGCAAAAGAAGACTATATTCTCAACTACTCTTTAGATGTGGAGAGCCAAAGCTCACTTCTAAACATAGATACCTTTAGCACTCCATTTGATTATAAACTCAAAATTGCTACTTCAAGTGTTGGAGAAACAAAAGATACTAACATTGATTTAGTAGAAACATTTAACTACCTTTTAGGTCTTGTAGTAAAACGAATAGAGCTATTAAAAGGTTATCTTGTAGTAGAGGGACAAAATCTAAAAAAAGAGAAAATTCTTATCATTTGGAGAGATGGACAAAGCAGTGATGAGCTAAATGAGTTCTTCAAAAAAATGGATTGGTCAGTATATGACAGAGAGTTTGACACTATCTACATAAATGGCGATAACAACTTAGATAACCTTAGAAAAGATGAAGACCACTATAAAGTTAAATTAATAGAACAAGAGTTTAAAAGGTTGATGTTCAATGAGTAGCTATAAACCACCCTATACAATAACAAGTAAAATGTTGTCACTCTCTACAGCCATAGGAGAGGAACTAACACGCATAGAGTATAATAAAAAAGAGATTATAACTCCTCAGCTTCGTAGAAAAAATCGTATAAAAACTTTAGCAGGAACTCTTGAGATAGAGGGTAACTTTATGGGAGAGGATAGGATTACCGCCATTTTAGATGGTAAGCCTGTTCTTGGCACTATGCTAGAAGTTGCAGAGGTCAGAGGAGCTATAGAAGCTTATAAAAGTATAGAAAAATATAAGCCGTACAATCTTGAAGATTTACTAAAAGCGCATAAGATTTTAATGGATGAGATTTTAACAACAGCTGGAAAACTAAGAGGTGTAAATGTTCAAGTTGGAACTCATATAGCACCACCTTATGGCGTTGTATCTAACTTAATGCAAAATTTGTTCGAGTGGCTAGAAAATAGTGATGAACATCCACTTATAAAGTCTTGCGTATTTCACTATGAGTTTGAGTTTATACACCCCTTTAGTGATGGAAATGGTAGGATAGGGCGACTTTGGCAGAGTGTGATTTTATATCATTGGAGAGAAGTTTTTTCAGCAATACCAACTGAAAGTATAGTAAGAGATTATCAACAACAATATTATAAAGCCTTAGAAGATTCTACAACTAATGCAGACAGTACAATTTTTGTTGAGTTTATGCTTGATGTTATTTTAAAAACTGTTAAAAAACAGATAGTAAAAAGTAACCAAAAAAGTAACCAAAAAAGTAACCAAAAGATTATGGCTTTAATTAAGAAAAATAACACTATTACCATTAGAGAACTATGTGAAAAAACCAAACTTAGTGAATCTGGCGTAAAGAAAGTTATCAAAAAATTAAAAGATGATGGTTTACTTGTCAGAGTTGGTGGTTTAAAAGGTGGGTATTGGGAGATTGTAGATGAAATTTAACGAAAAGTTAGTATTAAACTCTTATCTATTATCACTCTTTGGTGTAGAAGATTTTAAAACATTAGCAAAAGACTTAAAAGCTTCAAGACTTGAAGACCTTGATGAAAATGATAACTCTCTTTTTTATCACGAACTAAAAGACAAGCTGATAAGCACATACAAAATCATAAGTGATGATAAGCTTCAAGAGTATGATGAAAATATAGTAAGACATACTAAGACTATGGGTCGTGGTATCAAGTGGAAATATTTTCAATACCTATCACTACTTTTTATTGAGATTTATTTAGATAAATACTTTGATGATAAAGAGCAATTATTACAAGACTTAAACACTTATCTTGCAGATTTTAATACTGATATAGACAACCAAAAAGAGAAGCTTACAGAGTATGATGAAACGGAATTAAATAAACTTGCTTTATATAATGCTACGGGGAGCGGAAAAACTCTTTTACTTCAAATGAATATATTGCAGTTTAGCCACTATGCTAAAGGTAAAATTAAGATTAATAAAACAGTTTTGATAACTCCTAATGAGGGATTATCAAATCAGCATCTTGTTGAGTTTCAAGCTTCAAACATAGAAGCAGAGATATTTTCTAAAGATAGTAAAGGACTTTTTGAAAGTAATGCTATTGAGATTATAGAGATAACGAAACTTGGAGAAGAAAACGGAGATAAGACAGTAGCAGTTGATAGCTTTGAAGATAATAACCTTGTATTTATTGATGAGGGACACCGTGGAGCTAAGGGCGAGATATGGAAAACAAACAGAGATAAGCTCTCAGCTAATGGTTTTGCTTTTGAATACTCAGCAACTTTTGCTCAAGCTATAAACTCAAGCACTGGTAAAAAGAAAACTGATTTAGAAAATGAATATACCAAGGCTATTATATTTGATTATAGTTATAAGTATTTTTACAAAGATGGGTATGGAAAAGATTACTCTATTCTAAATCTTAGTGAAGACAATGATGAGATAAAACAGACTTACTTAACAGCTTCACTTCTTAGCTTTTATCAACAGATGAAAATCTATGAGAGTTCAAGAGCTTTGATAAAACCTTACTTGATTGAAAAGCCTCTTATGGTTTTTGTAGGTTCAAGTGTAAATGCTGTTAGAAAAAGTAGTGGTAAAGATGTATCTGATGTTGTAGATGTATTACTTTTTATAAATAAGTTTATCAAAAATAGAAGTGAAAGTATTGCTAACATTAACAAAATAATGAGCTTTGATAGTGGATTAAATAAAAAAGATGGAAGTGATATATTTGCTAAGAAGTTTGACTTTTTAGAACATATAAAATTAACTACTAAACTTGATGCCAGTGCTATGTTTGATGATATGCTAAACATAATATTTAATGCTTCAGGTGGTGGTCTTCATATAGAAAACTTAAAAGGTGTAGATGGAGAGATAGCTCTTAGGATTGGAGAGAATGAATACTTTGGTGTTATCAATGTTGGCGATAGTGATAAGCTTGTAAAGATATGTGAAGCTAATGGTATGAGTATAGCAAGTAGAGATTTTTCAAGCTCACTTTTCAAAAGTATAAATGACACTACTTCAAACCTGAATATACTTATAGGTTCAAAGAAATTTAGTGAGGGTTGGAGTTCTTGGAGAGTATCCACTATGGGGCTTATGAATATAGGGAAAAAAGAGGGTTCTCAGATTATTCAATTATTTGGTCGTGGAGTAAGACTTAAAGGTTATGATTTTACTCTTAAAAGAAGTAGTGCTATAAAAGGCAAAGAACTTGAACGAAAATATCGCTCAATAGAAACACTAAATATCTTTGGACTAAAAGCTGACTATATGAAAGCATTTAAGGACTACCTAAAAGATGAGGGTGTTCCTACTGATGAAAGAGTAGAGTTTGTTCTACCATTGATATATGATAACAAATATAAAACTAAGAAGTTAAAGGTTTTAGATTTACAAGATGCAAAGGACTTCAAAAAAGAAGTTAAGCTTGATTTAGAGTATGTTCAAACAACTACTATACATAAAAGAGTTGTGTTAAGTTTATATAAACCAGTCGATGAGTTAGCAAGTCAAAATAGAAGTGGAGATAAGCTTGAATTAAACAGCGAGATACTTCAAGATACTCATCTTAGTTTTATCAATATTGATAATCTATTTTTCGCACTTCAACAGTTCAAAAATGAAAAGAATTGGAGCAATCTAAATATATCTAAAGAAAATATTCAGATGATACTTCAATTTAATGATTGGTATAAACTACTTATTCCAAAAGATAATATGAATGTATATAGCTTCAAAAACCTCTCTTACTTTGAAACAATTATGATTACACTTCTTAAAAAGTATATGAAGTCATTTTATGAGTATAAAAAGAGTGAGTGGGAGAGCCAATTTTTAGAATATAGAGAATTGGACGAGATAAGAGACCGTGCTAACTTAATAGATAATTATACCATTACAGTAGAAGACAAAGAAACAGAGCTTATAAAGAGATTAGAAGCTCTTAGAACAATGCTTGAGAGTGGTGTTATAGATGATGCCGAACTTCATTTATTATCTAAAAGAGATTTTAGTGCTTTTAGATTTGATAAACACTTATACAATCCTCTTGTATTTAAGAACAAAGGCGAAACAGCTTTATCTATCAAACCAATAGAACTAAATGATGGAGAAAAAGATTTTGTAGAGGATTTAGGTGTTTATATAAAAAGAACAACTGATGAATATAAAGATGTAGAGATATACCTACTTAGAAACCAAAGTAAAACAGGACTTGGGTTTTTTACCGAGGGTAATTTTTATCCAGATTTTATTATGTGGATTATCAAAGGTGGTAAGCAATACATTAGCTTTATAGACCCAAAAGGTATAAGAAACTCAAATCCAAGAAATGACCCTAAGATGAACTTGGCAATTACAATAAAGGATATTGAAGCAGAACTTGGTGATACAAACACAGTGTTGAATTCATTTATACTTTCAAATACTTCATTATCTACATTGAATGAGCTACACACAAACTTAACACATCAGTTTTTTGAAAATAAAAATGTATTATTTCAAACTCGAAGCCATAAGAATAGTTATATTGGTGTTATGTTTGATAAGATATTAGGTTAATTATAAAGGGAAAATTTCAATGATTGTAGGTAGTCCTCCTCAATTTGATTGGGAATCTAATGAGCATTCACTAAAATTAAGTGATGATGGCTCATACACCGCTTATTCAAAAGAGTATGATGAATATTATCACTCTATAAAAGATGGAGCATTAAGGGAGTCCCTTGCAAAGCATGTAATTCCAGCTTTTAAATATATGCAAGATAAAGATGAACTAAATATATTAGATATTTGTTTTGGTTTAGGTTTTAATACACTTGCTACACTTTACCATGTCAAGCAAAATAATATAAAAGCAAAAATAAATATATATTCTCCTGAATTAGATAGCTCCTTAGTAAGTTCATTAAAAGATTTTACTTATCCAAAAGAGTTTGATCAATTTAAAGAGATTATTTCGGCTTTAGTAGATGATGGAGTTTATAAAAATGAGTTCTGGCAAGTAAAAGTTTATTTAGGTGATGCAAGAAAATATATAAAACAATTTTTTAGTAATATGTTTGACATAATATATCAAGATGCTTTTTCTCCAAAAACTAATCCTATTCTTTGGACAAAAGAGTACTTTAAAGATTTATCTAACATTATAAAAAAAGATGGAATTATCACCACTTATTCTATCGCTTTTAAAACTAGACTAGCAATGTATGAAAA
>WFPU01000009.1 GCA_015487435.1 Sulfurimonas sp. | reverse complement strand
GCAGATGATATCATAAGCTCTTCTCTTATATCTTTAGAAGCCATACCTCTTTTTGCTAATAATATAGTTCGTAATCTATGTTGATATCTACCATTACTTGTACTTCTTATCTCTTTAAGAAGTTCATCCTCAGTATCATGCTCTTTTAATTTTATAGCTTTCATATTTTATTGCTAGCAATTTTCGTTCTAGCTTTTATATTTTAGTGGGGATTGGTATAACTAGAAACATTATCAATTATTTTCATGTATAGATTACAAAGTATAAAAAACATCAATATTCGCTAAATCTTCCTCATCGTTAAGTTTTTGCTTTTTATAATCTCTATTTATACAGAGATAAATAATGAAGAGTTAATTGAACTCTCTGAACAGTTAGCTATTAGATTCTGGATGCCCGTAGGAAATACCCTTGGGGTACAAGTCCAGAATGACGGAATAATCGTCATTCCAAGCTTGTACCCCAAGGGCATTACTTCGGTCACTTGGAATCTAACATATAATTAATCAGAGGTATCAATTATTTATATAAAGAAACTAACAATAGAGGCAACATATACTAGAGTCAGACAAAATATTTAAGTATAATCCAATAGATATTGCAAATTGTCACACAAAGTAGCTACAATTTCATCATGAAATACATATTAGTAATTTTTATCATATTTTTTAGTGCTTGTAGCGTTAAAGATTATGAGCAAACAAAAAGTAAAATAATAATTATAAAATCGCCAAAAATCAAGTTTGCTGATTTAGGATATATTCGCAACTCTGAAAAAAGTGTAGAGTTGGAGCTGTTTTTAGCTGGAAAAAGTATACAAAAAATCAGTATAAACCATCTGATATGTGTAGATGATGGTTGTATGAGTAAGGGTGGATTTAACGCTGATTATCTTCATGAATCATATCCAAGTGATTTACTTCAAAACATACTTTTAGGCGACTTTATTTATGATGCTCAAAATATGCAAAAAACAGATGATGGTTTTATTCAAATAATCAATAATGAAGATGTAGCAATTACTTATAAAGTGAATTCACAATCTATATTTTTTAAAGACAAAAAAAACAATATAATATTTAAAATCAAGGAAATAAAATGAGCAGTAATAAATTTGTAGGTGCACATGTTAGTGCAAGTGGTGGTGTTTTTAATGCAGTAACAAATGCACAAAAGATAGGTGCGAAAGCTTTTGCACTTTTTACAAAAAATCAAAAAAGATGGGAAGCAAAACCATTAGATAGCTTGACAATTGACAAGTTTAAAAAAGCACTTGATGAGAGTGGGATTTTGCCTAAACATATTTTGCCACATGATTCTTACTTGATAAATTTAGGTCATCCTGATGAGGAAAAACTTTTAAAAAGTCGTAATGCTTTTATAGATGAATTAGAGCGATGTGAGTTACTTGGTCTTGATAGATTAAACTTTCATCCTGGAAGCCATTTAAGAGAGATAAGTGAAGATGAATGTATGGATAAAATATCTGAGTCTATAAATATAGCCCTTGATAAAACTACAAGTGTTAAAGCTGTAATAGAAAATACAGCGGGGCAGGGTAGCAATCTTGGCTATACATTTGAGCAATTAGCGCAAATTATAGACAAAGTAGAAGATAAAAGTCGTATTGGTATTTGTATAGATACCTGCCATATGTTTGTAGCTGGTTATGACATAAGAACAAGAGAGTCATACGATAAAGTATGGAGCTCTTTTGGCGATATAGTAGGCTTTGAGTATTTAATGGGTATGCATATAAATGACTCAAAACCACCACTTGGCTCTAAAAAAGATAGGCACCACTCAATTGGTCAAGGTGAGATTGGACTTGATGCTTTTAAGTATATTATGAACGATGATAGGATGGATGATATCCCGCTGATTTTAGAAACTATTGATGATACGATTTGGAAACAAGAGATAGAGCTACTTTACTCATTTCAAGTATAGGTTAAGTATATATTTTGTAACATTAGTGATTAAAATTTTAGAAGGAGGTGCGATATGAAAAAAGTAATAGTTGCATCAGTAATAGCAAGTTCAGTTTTAATGGCAGGTGGATATAAAATCCCAGAACTATCTTTAAATGCAATAGCTCTTAGTTCCGCAAATGTCGCACATTCCATTGGAGCTGATGCAGCTTATTATAACCCTGCAAATATGGTGTTTATGAAAGATGAAAATTCATTAGATTTTTCTTTAACTTACATTGGCTTAGATGCAGTTAATTATAACAATAGTACATATAATATTGATTCTGAATCTGAGACTTTTATTGTCCCTTCTTTTCACTATGTATCTTCAAAAATAGGCAAGGCAAGAGTTGGGTTTAGTATGGTGTCTCCTGGTGGACTTTCAAAAAGATGGAGAGATCAACCAGCTAAAAGTGTTGCTGAAGAATTTACACTTCAAACAATTGAGATGAATCCAAGTATTGCGTATTCAGCAAATAATAATATTGCTGTTGCTTTTGGTGTAAGAGCGGTACATAGTTCAGGGATAGTTAAAAGTTCGGGATCGGTAACTCGTGATTTAGAAGGTGATTCTATAGATTTTGGTTACAATTTAGCCATCTCATATAAACCTACATCTGCGCTTGATATTGGATTAACATATCGTTCTGAAATAGATTTAACACTTGAGGGTGATGCAAAATTATATTCTGGTACAACATTGGCATATGATGGTGAAGCAGATGTATCTGTGCCATTACCAGCAGCACTTAATCTAGCTGTTGCATACACATTTTTAACTAACACGACTGTAGAATTTGTATTTGAAAGAACTTATTGGTCAGCTTATGAGGAGTTAGATTTTGATTATAGTACGAGTATAGGTGGGTTAACTCAATATTTTGATGATCCTATAGCAAAAGATTGGGTTGATACAAATGCATTTCGTTTTGGTCTAACGCAGATGCTAGGTGATACGACACTTATGGCTGGTATTGTTTTTGATGAAACACCAGTTCCAGATTCAACAGTTGGTTTTGAACTTCCAGACTCTGATAGTGTATCTGTATCTTTTGGTGCTAGACATGCACTTGATAGTTCTTTAGAGATAGGATTTTCTACCCTTTATTCTATGCGTGAAGATAGAAAAGTAGATAATAACTCTTTAACTGGTGAGTTCTCAAACTCAGATGTATTACTTATCTCCTTTGGTGTAGGGTATAAATTTTAAGGATAAACTTGAAAACATTAGTAAAATTTTTAGATATCAAAGATGTCTCAAAATCTCCAATATTTAAACAATTAGAGTGCAGTAATACTGAGGCTAAAATGCTTCAATATCTTACCCTTAAATATATGCAAGGTCAAGAAGACCTTTTAGTATTAGACCTACTCCAAGAGTTATTTCCAAGTGATAAATATGAGTATTTAGAGCACTTGAGTGAACTTAAAAATTTGCTAGAGTTAGGTTGGCTACATCAGCAAAGTTTTACCCCTATTAAAATTTCAGAAGTGACACCTTTAGAGCTTTTAAATACCTCCATTGGACTAGCTCCTTCATTTTTAAAGTTAATGCAAGATGTAAAAAATGATGTAGATTTACCAGAGATTAAACAATATACTGATCATTTAGAGTATCTCCAAGATCAATTTTTTAGAATAGAGTTATATCAAAAAATGAGCTCAATTCGTCAAAATGTACATGAACACTCTTTAGGGATTGATAGAATTCAAAACAAGCTTAAACTTCTTGAAACAAGGATTCAAGAGAGAGTAGAGCAAACACAAGAAAAATTAGTTTTAGATAAGTTTTTTAAACAAAAAAAGATGAAAGATTTGGAGCAAGTTATATTTATTGCTCTTTTAAGAGAGGAGTATAGTGCAACTGATGCATCTCTAAGAGAGATGAATACTTTAATAGATTTAATATCAATAGATGAATATGATAGGATTAAAAATAGGTCTCTTTTAGAAGACGGATCACGCTTAATAGAAGAAAATATTATAGATTATGAAGAGATGTTAAACCCTTTTGGTGGAATTTCACGAGCTTTTTATATTGTTGATGATATCCTTCAAAGTATTATACATCCAAACAAAAATAAAAAAGTTCGTCGAATAAAACTTGATTCACTTATAAAAGAGCAAGATATTTTTGAATTAGTTGATCCTACAACATCACTAGAAGATGTAGTTTTGAGTGAAGAAACACTAAAAACGTTAAATAACTTAATGCGTCAAGTAGATAAAGAGGTGGTAACCCGTCTTATTGAGTGGGGTGTTAAAGATAAAAAAAATGGTATTGATGCACGCATAATTTTTTATGGCTCAGCAGGTACGGGTAAGACTATGACAGCTTACTCTTTAGCTAAATCTTTAAAAAAACAAGTCCTTGTTTTTGATTGCTCTAAAATATTATCAATGTATGTTGGTGAGAGTGAAAAAAATGTTCGTAAAATTTTCGATACTTTTTATGAGCTTAGTGAAAAAACAAAAACAGAACCAATCTTACTTTTAAATGAAGCAGATCAATTTTTAGGTTCACGCTCAAGTGGAAATATAACTGGTGCTGATCAGATGCACAATCAGATGCAAAATATCTTTTTAGAACAGATTGAAAAATTTCGTGGAATATTAATAGCTACTACAAATTTACTTGAAAATATTGATAAAGCATTTTCGAGAAGATTTAATTATAAGATAGAGTTTAAAAAACCAAATGAAGCACAAAGAATAGAGCTTTGGGAGCATATGCTTCCAAAAGATGCACCTTATGAGAAAGGATTTGATGTTAAAAAATTAGCAAAATATCCGTTATCTGGTGGACAAATAAATTTAATTGTAAAAAATACTGCATATAAAGTAGCTGTAGAAGATGAACCTTTATTTAATTTAGATGATTTTATTAATGAGATTAAAAAAGAGAAAGCTGGTGATTTTGATAGCGAAAAAGTTATGGGATTTTTAGAGTAATTATTTAATCATATTTATTAAGCATAAATCAAGTGTTACAATTGTCTACACTTGCGCTGTATCCCCTCTTTAAAGTGTTGCAAAAAGTGACATCGACCACTACTTATTTTAATCAACTCCTTATTTTAATACTCTTTTTGATATAGTGCACCAACTGTTTTTTCTAAAATCGTATTTATAAAATTTTAAGTACTTCATATTGGGAAAAAAGAAAAAAGAATAACAGAGTAAATCTTTTTCTTATCCAGCTAATATTTTTAAAAAATATTAGCTCGTAAAAGAGATTTACACTATAAGAAGGATAGTTTAGATGGAGCATATTACTACTGCAAATCCGTACTTTGGTGTATTTGTACTATTTGTTATAACATTTATAGCATTTATAGGTACTACGGTTGCTGCAAGACTTGCAAGTCGTGCACTAGCAGCAAAAGATAGTGAGAAGATTAAACTTTCAGTTTATGAGTGTGGACCAGAAGTTACAAGACAACCAAATAGGGTATCACCTCAGTTCTACTTATTTGCATTATTGTTTTTATTGTTTGATGTGGAGATTATATTTATGTTTCCTTGGGCAGTAAATTATCAAGCATTAGGTTGGTTTGGTTTTATTGAGATGATATTATTTATTTTTTTACTTACAATTGGTTTTATCTATGCATGGAAAAAAGGAGCGCTTGAATGGCACAACATAAAATAAATTATACGCAAAATGGTGGACTTCCAGTTGCACTTACAAGTATGGATAAGGTTGTAAACTGGGGTCGTTCAAACTCTCTTTGGGCAATGACTTATGGTCTTGCTTGTTGCGGTATTGAGATGATGGCAGCGGGAGCTTCAAGATATGACTTTGACAGATTTGGTACTATTTTTAGAGCAAGTCCACGTCAATCTGATGTTATGATAGTAGCTGGGACACTTACTAAAAAGCACTCTGAATTTATTAAGCGTTTATATGATCAAATGACTGAACCTCGTTGGGTAATCTCTATGGGCTCATGTGCTAATACTGGTGGAATGTTTAATACTTATGCAACTGTTCAAGGTGTTGATAGAATTATACCTGTAGATTTGTATTTACCTGGTTGTGCACCTCGTCCTGAAACTCTTCAGTATGGTGTTATGTTACTACAGAAAAAAATTCGCGCGAATAAAGCATCTCGTGCTCAAAAACCAAAAAGGTTAATGTAATGAGAGCATATAAAGCTAAAGGTGATGTTCAAGCAAAACCATACTATACAGATAGATATTGGGTGGCTCCTCAAGTTGCTAAATTTGATGTTGAGAGTGATGAAGTATTTGCAAAAGACTTAGAAGTTATTAAATCTAAGTTTGATGTACTTGAAGCATTTATACAAGTTGAGCAGATGACAGTGTTTATTAAGCCAGAAGATAACTATAGAGTGTTAGAATTATTAAAAAATGAATTAGAATATACTCAATTATCAGAGATGAGTGCTATTGATTTTTTAGAAACGCGTGATGGTTTTGAAGTTTTTTATCAAATGTTGAGTATGAATAAGCGCAAACGTGTTCGTATTAAAATGTTTATTAAAAATGGTGTAGCTGTTAACTCTGTTGAAAAACTATTCCGTAGTGCAGATTGGAGTGAGCGTGAGATGTTTGATATGTTTGGTATTGAAGCAAACGATCATCCATTTATGAAACGTATCCTTATGCCTTATGATTGGCAAGGGTATCCTCTTCTTAAATCTTACCCACTACAAGGTGATGAGTTTGCTTCGTGGTATGAAGTAGACAAAATCTTCGGAAAAGAAGCAAGAGAAGAGATTGGACCTGAAATCCGCGATACTGCTACTATTGATAGATACGATTCTGAGCGTTTTGCTCGTCTTGGTCATGAAGTTCCTAAAGGTACTAAAATTACAGGAAATGAACCTAAAGTCACACAAAGCTATCAAGAAGATGGTGGAGTATTCTTAATTAAAAAATTAGACAGAGATAACTCTAAAGTTATCGACGATCCACAAAGGTAGGGTGGTAAAATATGGCACAAATAAAAAATAGATTAACACCGTTTTTTGAAAATATCACTTTTGATAGAGATGACAATGAATTAGTATTAAACTTTGGTCCACAGCATCCATCTGCCCACGGTCAGCTTCGTTTAATGCTTCATCTTCAACAAGAACAAATTGTAAAAGCCCATCCAGATGTTGGTTATCTACATCGTGGTATGGAAAAAATGGCTGAAAACATGATTTATAATGAATTCATGCCAACTACAGATCGTATGGATTATATCGCTTCATCTTCAAATAACTATGGATTTGCATTAGCAGTTGAAAAACTAGTAGGACTTGAAGTGCCTCGTCGTGCAAAAGTTATCCGTATGATGCTTTTAGAGATAAACCGTTTAATGTCTCACCTGTTTTGGTTGGCAACTACTGCACTTGATATTGGTGCAATGACAGTATTTCTTTATGCATTTCGTGAGCGTGAATATTTAATGGATATTATTGAGGGCTATTGTGGAGCAAGATTAACTCATTCAGCTATCCGTATTGGTGGTGTCCCTTTAGATATTCAAGATACATTTATAGATCAGCTTAAAAATTTTCTTGATAACTTTCCTCAAGCTATTAAAGATTATGAAGACCTACTAGATAAAAATCGTATCTGGTTAATGAGAATGGAAGAGGTTGGGGTAATATCTACAGAGATGGCACTTTCATGGGGCTGCAGCGGTCCAATGCTTAGAGCATCTGGAGTTGCTTGGGATATTCGTAAAGATGAACCATATGAGCTTTATGATGAAGTAGAATTTAGAGTACCATGGTCTGACAAGGGTGATAACTATGCTCGTTATCGTGTATATATGGAAGAGATGAGAGAATCAGCAAAAATTCTTTATCAAACTATTGATATGTATAAAAAAACGCAGATAAATAATCAAACTGAGTTGATGGCACATTCTCCGAAATATATCTCTGCTCCAAAGCTTGATATTATGACTCAAAACTATTCTCTTATGCAACATTTTGTTCTTGTAACACAAGGTATGAGACCACCTGTTGGAGAAGTATATATTGCAACTGAATCACCAAAAGGTGAACTTGGATATTTTATCAATTCTCAAGGTGGCGCATATCCATATAGATTAAAAATTCGTGCACCATCTTTTTGGCACACAGGCATTTTAACAGACCTTCTTCCCGGTCACTATATTCCAGATGTTGTTTCTATAATAGGGACTACTAATATTGTATTTGGTGAGGTTGACAGATGATTAGTTTAACAAAAGCAAATACTAATAGCCAACTTAGAGTGCAAAGCCTAGTTGATAGTAAGGATTTGAATTAATGAAAAGATATGACTTAAGACATTTAAAAGATAATTATGAGCCTCGTATGAAAGAGATTTTAGATGAGCATAAGGTTGGTGAAGTTGCTATTTTTTTATTTGAAATTGGTGATTTTACTCCAATTCAAAATTCAGCAGACTTAGTAAAAGAGTGTGGATATGATCTATTAAACTCATTAAAATTCAATGAAGTCGACTGGACTATCGTTGTTAAAAAAGGATAAGGGTGAGTTTTGAGTAAAGTATATTTCTCGACTTGGCGTGAAGAGCATATCAATAATATTGGTAAAGATGAGGATTCTTGGGAGGAATCAGCATATAAGTTACCAGAACAATATAATGAGCACTCTTCTTCAAAAGCATTTATCGGTTGGGATGGAGTAGCTCTGTTTGATAAAGATGTTGATGTTGTAAAACTTGCAACTGAATATGCTCATCAATATCAAGAATATTCCCAAGCATGTGGAAGATGTGCCCCTGGTAGATGGGGTGGACGTATTTTATACGATTTATTAGATAAAATTGCTCGTGGTGAGGGCACAGTTTCTGATATGGATCACTTAAAAGAGATTGGTAAAAGTATGCAACTTACATCTAAATGTGAGATTGGAAAAACTGTACCAAATCCATTAATTGATTTGATGACACACTTTGAAGATACATTTTTAGAGTGTATAAATGAGCAAAAACCATCAAAACATTATCATGAGAATGTAGATTATATAGCTAAAATAACAGCTCCATGTATGGACGCTTGCCCAGCACATGTTGATATTCCTGCTTATATTGAGGGTGTTCGTGATGTTAGACTTGATGATTCGCTTCGTGCAACTCGTCAAACTATGCCATTAGCACATGCTTGTGGGCGTGTTTGTCCACACCCTTGTGAAGATGAGTGTAGAAGATCTAATCTTGATTCTCCTATATCTATTATGGAACTTAAGCGTCTTGGAGCCGACTATGAAACTGACCATAATTTAGGTTTTTTTCACCCAAATAAGGGTAAGAAAAAAGCACCAACTGGCAAAAAAGTAGTTGTAATTGGAGCTGGACCAGCTGGACTTACTACAGCATATTATTTAGCACTTGATGGTATTGAAGTTGATGTGTATGAAGCATTACCTGTTCTTGGTGGGGAAGTTACAGTTGGAGTACCTGAGTATCGTATGCCGTGGGCTAAATACTCACAAGATATTGAAGTTGTTAAAGATTTAGGTGTTAATTTTATAATTAATCACGAAGTTACTGCTGATGAGATGCGTGAATTTGAAACAACTTATGATGCTATTATGATTGCATCAGGTACTAGACTTTCTAAAAAAGTTCGTTGTGATAATGAAAGACCAGAGATTACAGGTTATTGGGGTGCTATTGATTTTCTAGACCGTATAAATCTATATGAAAAATTTGATATTCCTTTAACAAAAGAGCAGAAAAAAGAGTACGCAATAGATGCAGACTTTGTAGATTTGACTGGTAAAATAGTAGTGTGTGTTGGTGGAGGGTTTACATCTATGGATGTTGTTCGTTGTTCTATCCGTGCTGGTGCTTCTAGAGTTATTATGATATATCGTCGTGATGAAAAAACAATTATTCGTAACACTACATATGAGGAGTATCATGAAGCTGTTGAAGAGGGTGTAGAGTTTATTTTTCATTCAGCAGTTGAAAAAATGAATGATGAAGATGATGTACTAAAATCACTTGATTTCAATAGGTTTGAACTTGTTCCAGATCCAGATGGTGGTCGTGCACAATTAGTTAAAATAGATGATGGTGATTTTAGTCTTGATGTTGATTATCTTATTCCTGCAGTTTCACAAGCAGCTGATTTGAGCTTCTTACCTAGTGAGTGGGAACTTGAGATGACATCATGGGCTACTATTAAAACTAATGGTATTGATTATATGACCTCTCGTAAAGGTATTTTTGCTTCTGGAGATTGTGAATATGGCCCAATGACAATTGTAAACGCAGTTGGTCAAGCTAAACGTGGTGCATCAGTTATAAGTAGATTTGTCCAAAATGGTGGAGAGATTACATTAACAGATGATGAAATTATGGAAGATCACCTTCGTAAGATGAAAGTTTATGATAAAAAAGAGAAAGTTACTGGTTGGTTAGCTGGAGTTGCTCGTCAAAAATCTGAAGTAGTAGATGTTGATAGTCGCAAAGATAATAATGTAGAAGTTAATTTTGGTTTTACAAAAGAACAAGCTCAAAGCGAAGCTGAGCGATGTATGCGTTGTTATTATATTGCTATGGTAGCGAAGTAGGAGGGGCTTGATGATAAAATTTTATATTGATTCAAAAGAAGTAACTGCTACAAAAGGTGAAACTATTCTTGATGTTGCAAGACGCGAAAACATTTATATACCAACTATGTGTTACTTACCTAAAGCATCTGCTAATGCGTCGTGTCGTATGTGCTGTATTGAAGTTAAAGGGCAAGATGGTTTTGTACTTTCTTGTAATACACCGCCTGTTGAAGGCATTGAAGTGATTACTAACTCTGATTCTTTGTACCATGAGCGTCAAAACATTATGAAGATTTATAATGTTAATCACCCTCTTCAGTGTGGTGTTTGTGATAAGAGTGGAGAGTGTGACTTACAAAACAAAACTTTAGAGTTTGATGTTGGTGAGCAAAATTTTGCAGTTCGTGATCAAGTGCGTAAAAAGAAAAAATGGGGTATACATACTTATGACCCAGCTCTTTGTATCCTTTGTGAAAGATGTACAACAGTATGTAATGAGACTGTTGGTAATGAAGCACTTTATATCAAACCAGGTGGGTATAAATCTCATATAGATATTAAACTTTCAAATTGTATCCAATGTGGGGAATGTATCTCTGTTTGTCCAGTTGGTGCAATGGCATCGACTGAATTTAAATACACTGTAAATGCGTGGGAATTAGATAAGATACCATCTTCTTGTTCACACTGCTCAAGTGCATGCCAACTTAATTATGAATCCAAAGATGGCAGAATAAGAAGAGTTACAAATGAATCTGATTTTTCATCTTTATGTGGAGCTGGTAGATTTGGTTTTGACTTTGAAAATAAAGTAGAGGCAAAAGATCCTTTAGCTTTCCATAAAGCAGTTGAGGCTTTCAAAAACGCATCAAATGTTCTATTTAGCTCTATCATTACAAATGAAGAGGCTTATTTACTAAACGAGTTAAAGAAAAAACTTGGATTTAACCTTGTTAATGAAGAAGCAAGAGCTTATCAAAATTTTATGAAAAGTTTTGCTAAATTTGCAAACACTTCACTTTACAACGCAACTATAGATGACTTAAAATCTAGTGAATATATCCTTAGCGTTGGTTGCTCAATTGAGAGTGATAACCCTATGGTTAAATTTGGAGCATCTCAAGCCGTTAAATATAAAAAAGCATTTGTTTGTACAATAGCGCCGGTAGAGGAGTATGCAATTTCAAATGTTGTTTCATTATACATTAATAATGAAGTGGGAAGTGAAGAAGCAGCTTTGTCTATGATAGCTGATACATTTATTGAAGATAAATCAACTCAACAAGAGTTCTACGACTCATTAGATTTTGGATACTTAAGTGGGGAGAGTAATATTTCAGAAGAGGAAATTGCCCTTTTAAAAGTAAACTACCAAAGAAAAGAGAATCCACTCCTTATTATTGGCGAGGACGTGATTAATCATCCAAGAGCAAACAATATAGCGGCAATTGCTGGCTATTTACAAAAAAGTGGATTATTTAAAGTTATGGTTATACCACCATTTACTAATACCTTAGGTGTTAGTTTAATTTGTGACTTAGATGAAGCTAAAGCTGGTTTAAGTGTCGGTTATAATGTGAGTTCAAATTTTACTTTAAGTGCTAAGGGTGATGGTGATTTAGATATGCCAGCCTTAAATCAACAAGAGGGAACTTTTGTAAATATAGATAAAAGCTTGGTTGTCTTAAATGCAGGTGCAACATATAATGGATATGAGTTGAACGATATCGCAAATGCACTTGGAGTTAAGAGTGATAATATTATTGATTATACATCCAAATTAGGTTTTAAAGATACAGAATTTGATGATCTTGATAATTATTTTGATAATGTTGGTAATGCTTATCGTGGTTACAAAATACAAGCAACACAAAATCAAGAAAATTTAAAACTAGATGAAGTAGGTGAGTTAGGTGAATTTAATGGAAGTGTTGTATATTCAAGAAATCCATTAAGACAATTTAGTATTTTTACAAAAGATTGTAAGCAACTTAATGAAAAGATGTTGCTAGTTGGTTCAGAACAGTTTGCAATAGCATCGAAAATCAAATCGGGAGACAATGTAAAATTTAGTGTGAAAGGTGTTGAGTTTATTAGACACTTTAAAGTGGATAAACATATGAAAGGTACGGTTGCTTATAACCCAACTTTTGATATGGATTTAAAATCTTCAAACTATAGATACAATCAAGTCAAATTAGAGGTTATAAATGAGTAGCAATATTACAATTACAATTGATAATCAAGAGATTAGTACTACAGAAGGTGAATTTATATTAAACGCAGCTCGTGCAAATGATATATTTATACCTGCAATTTGTTATTTAACAAGATGTAGTCCAACTCTTGCGTGTAGAATATGTTTAGTTGAAGCTGATGGCAAACAAGTGTATGCTTGTAATGCTAAAAGTAAAAATGGTATGAATATCACAACTTCAACTGAAAACATTGAGATAGAACGCCGTGCAATTATGGAAGTATATGATGTAAATCATCCTCTTCAATGTGGTGTATGTGATCAATCTGGTGAGTGTGAACTTCAAAACTATACATTAGAGCTGGGTGTTGATTCTCAAAGTTATGCAGTTAAAGATGTGCAAAGAGATGCAGTAGATTGGGGTCATTTACATTATGATCCAGGTCTTTGTATTGTTTGTGAAAGATGTTCAACTGCATGTAAAGATATGATTGGCGATAACTCTCTTAAAACTATACCTCGTGGAGCTGATCCGCTTGAGGCTGAGTATAAAGAGAGTATGCCAAAAGATGCTTATGCAATGTGGAATAAGCTTAACAAATCACTTATTGGATTAACGAGTGGTGAGGATATGCTTGATTGTACTTCGTGTGGTGAGTGTGCTGCTGTTTGTCCAGTTGGCGCACTTGTTGATACTCAGTTTATGTACAAAACAAATGCTTGGGAATTAAAACAAATTCCAGCTACTTGTGGTCATTGTTCAGCTGGATGTCAAATATCTTATGATGTCAAGCATACTAGTATTGAAAACTCAGATGAAAAAATTTATCGTGTTATGAATGAGTGGAACTATGTATCACTTTGTGGCGCTGGTAGGTATGGATTCGATTATGAAAATAGAGTAAAAGCTAAAGATGAAGTAGCATTTGCCAAAGCAGTTGAAGCTTTCAAACAAGCCGATACAATTAAATTCACATCAACTATAACAAATGAAGAAGCTTATATATTACAATCTTTAAAAGAAAAACTTGGTGTTAAACTTGTAAATGATGAAGCTAAATCTTTCCAAACTTTTTTGAAAAATTATAGTGAAATTAGTGGAACTAAACTTTATTCTAATGACTTAAAAGCTACGCATAACTCCAATTTTGTTATCTCAATTGGATCTGCACTTAAAAGTGATAATCCAAATGCAAGATATGCACTAAATAACTCTATGACTGTAAATAAAGGTGCTGGACTTTATTTCCACCCTGTAAAAGATCCTATAATTGAAGGTCTTGGAAAAAGCATTATGAGTGTGTCTCACGCTCCTCTTCAAGAGGAAGCAGCACTTTATTTAATTTTAGATCTGTTTGGTGAGAAGGAAAAACTTCCATCAGAGGTAGTTGAATATTTAGCATCATTTCATTCAGAAAAAACAGTAACAGTAACTGAAACTATTAAAGAGAAAGTTATTGAGATAGTTAAAGAGATGAAAGTAAACGAGGAGACAGGCGAAGAGGAAGAGGTTGAAGTAGAAAAATCTAAAATGGTTCCTAAAAAAGTTGAAAAAGAAGTTGTTGTTGATGACAATAGACTTTTACAAATTTTAGGTGTTGATGACTCTTTTATGGAAAAACTAGAGAAAAATCTTAAGAAAAAAGATACTTTTGCTCTAATTGCTGGAGCTGATCTATATAACCATCCTAACTCTAAAAATTGTGCTCGTCTTTTAGCTTTGATTGAAAAATATTCCGAATTTAAAATTACAATGATTCCAGCATTAACAAATACATTAGGTGTAAGTTTAATATGTGAATTAGATGATGAGGTTGGTTCATCTGTTGTTGGTTATAACACTAAAGGAGATTTTACTTTATCTGCATTAGGTGATGGCGACTTAGATATGCCTGCTATTAATCAGCAAGAGGGGACTTTAACTTCAATCAATAAAAGAGTTAATCCAACAAATGCCGCATTATCTTATAATGGATATACATTAAATGATATTGCAAATGCTTTAGGATTAGATAGTTCACAAACGATTGATTATACAGCTTCACTTCCAATTGCAAATGGATTTAAAGCAGTAGATTTTGATTGTTTACCAAATCATTATGATAATGATGGTGTAGAACATCGTGGTTACCTTCTTGAAAATGTAACTACAAAAACTTCTGCTGATGAGAGTGTTGATCAAATAAATGAAGATAAATTAGAGGGTAGCTTAATCTATTTGGCAAACCCTGTTAGACAATTTAATGATTTTACAAATAAAACTACAAACTTAGATGAAGTGAGTGGTGTATATATGAGTGCTGACTATTTAAATAGTAGTGATTTCAATGAGGGTGATACTGTTAAAGTTAAAACAAACAATGGCGAATTAGTAGCTAATGTTGTGAGTGATAATAAAATAAGTGGTGATATTGTAATATTGCCAACTTTTGATACAAATCTAAATTCAGAGGCTCTATTTAGCGGTTATCGCTTTAATATAGCTTCGATAGAAAAGGTGTAATATATGGAAACAGCATATTTAATTGAAACTGTTATTAAAATAGTTGTAATTTTACTTGTATTTTCAGCTCTAGCTGGAATTGGTACATATTTTGAAAGAAAAGTTCTTGCATTTATGCAAAGAAGGCTTGGTCCAATGAATGTTGGTCCTTATGGAATGTTACAGTTTGGTGCTGATGCGATAAAATTATTTACAAAAGAGGATATTGTTCCAACTAATGTAGTTGGACCTATCTTTAAGATAGCACCTGTTATTACAGCTGCTACTGCATTTATTGCAGCAGCAGCAATTCCATTTTTACCATCTTTTACTCTATTTGGATATGAAGTTAATCCAATTGTATCAGACATAAATATTGGTATTTTATATATACTTGGTGTGATGGGTATTGGGCTTTATGGACCGTTACTTGGTGGTATGGCTTCAGCTAATAAGTTTTCATTACTTTCTGCTGCAAGAAGTGCTGCAGTATTTATCTCTTACGAAGTTGTAACAGGATTATCAATACTTGCTCCAATAATGTTAGTTGGTTCTTTATCATTGATAGACTTTAATAATTATCAAATAGACAATGGTTGGTTGATATTTTCTCAACCAGTAGCATTTTTACTATTTTGGATAGCTGCATTTGCTGAGACTGGTCGTACACCATTTCATCTTGTTGCAAATGATCATGAGATTATTGATGGTTTTGGTACTGAGTATTCTGGTATGAGATGGGGACTTTTCTTTATCGGTGAGTATGCAAATATGTTTTTTATCTCTTTTGTAATTCCACTGATCTTCTTAGGTGGATTTGGAGATGGTAGTGTTTTAGGTGCATTCGCATTTTTAGCTAAGATGTCATTCTTCTTCTTTTCTTTCTTATGGGTAAGGGCAGCATGGCCAGATGTTAGACCAGATCAACTTATGTGGTTATGTTGGAAAGTTCTAATGCCAATAGCAGTGATTAATATAATAATCACTGGTGTCGTAATGATGGAGGGTTAATGATGAAAAATGAAAATTTTAATGATAGAAATGTATCTGACGACTATTTCAAAGTAGATATAGCTGATTACCCTACAACAGGATGGGGAAAGTTCAAACGAGTTATAGACAGAACTTTTAAAATAGAGTTACTAGTAGGTCTCTGGGTAGTTTTACGTGAGATGTTTAAGTTTAATATCCATACTGTTAAATATCCAGAAGAGAAGATGCCAATTGGCCCTAGGTATCGTGCTGTTCATGAGATGAAAAGATTGTGGGAATCTGATACTGATAGATGTATTGGCTGTGGTCTTTGTGAAAAAATCTGTATATCAAACTGTATCCGTATAGATACTAAGATAGATGAAAACTCTCGTAAAGAGGTTTCAGAGTATAGTATTAATCTAGGTCGCTGTATTTTTTGTGGTTATTGTGCTGAAGTTTGTCCAGAGCTTGCAATTACACATGGTGGTGAATATGAAAATGCATCTGATCAAAGAGAGCATTTTACAATGTATCAAGATATGTTGACACCGTTAGACAAGATGAAAGCTGGTAAGCAGTTGGAATTTGAAGGTTTTGGTGCTATAACACCACATGAAGATGAGCGTGTCAAAAAAACACCTCTAGCATATTAAGGAGTATAGATATGTTTGAAGCAATTGCTTTTTATTTGTTTGCTTTTTTAACAATTGTGATGTTTTATATAACAGTAACTACATCACAAGCGTTATACGCTTTAACGGCATTAGCAGCGGGAATGATTTTCATATCAGCATTTTTCTTTATATTAGGTGCTGATTTTTTAGGTGCAGTTCAGATTGTAGTTTATTCTGGTGCTGTAATGGCTCTTTATGCTTTTGGTATGATGTTTTTTGATACAACAAGGGATTTAAAAGAGAAACAAGGTAATAAATATGTAGTAGTTGGTTTATCAACTATTGCAGCTGTGTTGGTTGTATTAATATTTATGGCTCCAATCATAAGTGAAAACATTACTGCACTTTACCCAATAGGTGATGGTGGTAATACACAAGAGATTGGTATGGTTTTATTTACTAAGTATCTAGTTCCATTTGAAGTAGCTGCAGTTATGCTTTTAGTAGCTATGATCTCTGGTATTGTATTAGCTGGTAAGAAAATGGATGAATCTTTAACACTACAGAGTGAAGAAGAAATTAATGAAAAGGCTTCTAAATGATGGAAATTGGATTAAATCATTATCTTGTTTTATCAACAATCCTTTTTTGTATTGGTTTAGTTGGTGTAATGAGAAGAAAAAATCTTCTTATGCTATTTTTTGCTACTGAGATATTACTAAACTCTGTAAATATCGCATTTGCTGCAATTTCACACTTCCATGGTGACTTGACTGGTCAAATGTTTGCATTTTTTGTAATTGCAATCGCTGCATCAGAAGTAGCTGTAGGGCTTGGTTTATTAATTGTATGGCACAAGCGCCATAATAATATTGACTTAGATACTATGTCAACGATGAAAGGATAAAGATAATGGAAATGTTTTTATATATAGCGTTATTTGCACCTTTAGTTGGTTCTTTATTCGCAGGATTGTTTGGTGCTTCGAAGAAAAAATTATTTGTTGGAATAATTTCAAGTTTTTTCATCTTTGTGTCATTTGTAGCAAGTAGTATTCTTTTATCTTATGTTTTAAAAACAGGTTCAAGCATACAAGTTGAGATGATGACGTGGATGGCTACAGGTGATTTATATATCCCTTTTGGATTTGTAGTTGATCAGATTAGTGTAACTATGATGATGGTTGTTACTTTAGTTTCAACTATTGTTCATGTATATGCTATTGGTTACATGGACCACGATAAAGGTTTTAATAGATTTTTCTCTTACCTTTCAGCTTTCGTTTTTTCGATGATGATTCTTGTTATGAGTGATAACTTTGCTGGTCTTTTCATTGGTTGGGAAGGCGTTGGTCTTTGTTCTTGGTTACTAATTGGTTTTTGGTATCATAAAGAGAGTGCTACTTGGGCAGCTAATGAAGCGTTTATTATGAACCGTATTGCTGACCTTGGGATGTTAATTGGTATTTTCCTTGTTTATTGGAACACTGGTACTCTTCAATATACTGAAGCTTTTGCAGCGATGCCAGGTTTAGATACTGAGACATTAACATGGATAGGAATTTTCTTATTCATAGGTGCTATGGGTAAATCAGCTCAATTTCCACTTCATACTTGGCTTGCAGATGCGATGGAGGGTCCAACTCCAGTATCTGCGTTAATTCACGCCGCTACAATGGTAACAGCTGGTGTTTATTTGGTTGTTCGCTCAAATGAGTTATATGCATTAATCCCACATATTGGATTATTTATAGCTTCACTTGGTGCATTTGTTGCAATTTTTGCAGCTACTATGGCACTTGTTAATCGTGATATTAAAAGAGTTATCGCTTACTCTACACTTTCACAACTAGGGTATATGTTTGCTGCTGCTGGTTTAGGTGCATATTGGGTTGCACTGTTCCACCTTATGGCACACGCATTCTTTAAAGCACTATTATTCCTCGGTGCTGGTAATGTTATGCACGCTATGCATGATGAGCTTGATCCATTTAAAATGGGTGGACTTGGTAAGAGTATGAAGACTACCATGATTTTAATGACATTGGCTTCGGTTGCTCTTGCTGGTATTTTTCCACTTGCAGGTTTCTTTTCAAAAGATTTGATTCTTGAAGTTGCGTTTATTGATCAACACTTTATAATTTATGGCGTACTACTACTAACTGCTGGTTTAACTGCATTTTATTCATTTAGAATAATTGCACTAATTTTCCATGGTGAAGATAGACATACAGCACTTGGTCATCACCCACATGAAGCATATAAGTTTATGTTATGGGCAATGGCTCCATTATTAGTGTTAGCAATTATATCTGGTTTCTTATTTAAGGGTGGATTCTTTGAGATGGTTACACAGTTATTACCAGCTACAGAGTATCATATTGATAATGCTGCTACATATTGGACTATAACCATAGGTACTCAAATTTTTGTACTACTAGCTATCTATTTTGCATATAAAAAATATATGTGTAAAAGTATTAAAATTCCAGATGGTACATCTGCAATGGAAAACAGTTTTAAATATAAACTTTTAATTAACCAATACTATATTCCTCATTTTTATGAAGAGTATTTAGTGAAACCATATAGAGCGTTATCTACTATATTTTGGGAAAAAGTTGATAATAAAATTGTTGATGCTTCAGTTGATGGTATAGCAAAAATTATATACTCATCAGGAGAGAAAACAAGAGGGATGCAAAGTGGAAATCTATCTACTATGCTTAAATGGATGGTAGCTGGTTTAGTTATATTGTTATCATTAGCTGTAGTTTTTGGACTAGCAGCAAGACATTCTGTTGAGATTACTACAATCTTATCAGGTCTAGGAGTTTAGTAAATGTTAGATCATATCTTATCAATTTTAATTTTCTTTCCAGCAGTAGCAGCTATATTTGGATTTGCGATACACAAAGATAGTATGCGTGCTTATGGTATATCTGTTGCAATAATCGAATTTGCTTTATCTTTATGGCTTTGGTTCTCTTTTGATTCAGCTGTATCTGGTATGCAGTTTATGGAAAACATCCCTTTAATATCATCGTTTGGAATTAATTATATACTAGGTGTTGATGGAATTTCACTTTTCATTATAATACTAGCATCATTTTTTACAATGATTGGTATCGCTTCACTTAGTGATGTTAAAGATGTTAAAAACATGATAATTACACTTCTATTTTTACAAATGACAATGGTTGGTGTATTTGCAGCTTTAGATGCTATTGTGTTTTATATATTTTGGGAACTTTCACTTGTACCAATGTTATATATCATTGGTGCATGGGGTGGACCTCTTCGTATATATGCATCAGTTAAATTCTTTTTATATACATTTGCAGGTTCATTGGTTATGCTTGTTGGTATATTATTTATGGCTTACTTTTATTACCAAGCAACAGGTATTTGGAGCTTTGCGATACTAGAATGGTATAGACTTGTTCTTCCTGAATCGTTTCAGCTTTGGTTATTTGGAGCATTTTTTATTGGTTTTGCTATTAAAGTACCAATGTTTCCATTTCATACATGGTTACCATATGCGCATGGTCAAGCACCGACAATTGGTTCTGTGATACTAGCGGCAATTTTACTTAAAATGGGTACATATGCATTTATCCGTTTTTCTTTGCCGTTATTTCCAGATGCGTCAGTATTTTTTATGTTTCCAATAGCAATTCTCGCAATTATCATGATTATCTATACAGCGATGGTAGCTTATGCTCAAAAAGATATTAAACAAGTTGTTGCGTATTCATCTGTATCACATATGGGTGTTATTATTCTTGGAACTTTCGCTTTAAATGTTGAAGGTATTACTGGTTCAATCTTTTTGATGATAGCTCATGGTGTAGTTTCAGGGGCACTATTCATACTAGTTGGCGTTATCTATGATAGACGAAAAACTAAGATGATGAGTGAGTTTGGTGGATTAGCATCAGTTATGCCTATATATGCAACAATCTTTGGATTGATGCTTATGGCCTCTGTTGGTATGCCTTTAACTATCAACTTTGTTGGTGAGTTCTTAAGTTTACTTGGTTTCTATCAACAATCACAAACATTAACTATATTAGCAGGTATTGCTATTATTGTTGGTGCTATCTATATGTTAACAGCATATAAAAAGATGTTTTTTGGAGAAGTTACAAATGAGAAGAATAAAAATCTTCCAGATGTAAATAAACGAGAGATGGTTGCTTTGTTACCACTAGCAGTTATTACAATTTGGCTAGGAATATATCCAAAACCGGTGTTAGAACCAATTAATAATTCTGTTGAATCAGTAGTTCAGCTTATGCACGATAAAGCTATCTCTGAAGAAGCTAAAAAAAGAATTCCTAACTTAAATAAAGGGGTTGAAATTATACAGACTCCTGCGCAGGAGGTAAATTAATATGAACCCAGTTGATATCTCAATAGAGTCATTAAACTTAGTAACTTTAGCACCAATGCTAATTCCCATTGTTGGAGCTTTATTTATATTAATTATTGATATGATTAAAGGTGGACTAGATAGAAGTTTATATGTAATGTTAAGTTTACTTTTCTTATTTATGGATTTTGCTGCATTATTGAATGCATCTGATATATTTACTCAAAGTGGTACTATGATGGGTGTATTTGATGTTATGCTTATTGATGGTTTGGCTATTTTATCACAATTTATTATTGTTGGTGCATCTATTCTTTTCATACCATTAGTGTTAACTAATAAACGCTTTCATGAATCTTCATATCCTGAATTTTTTGCACTATTCTTATTTATGATTGGTGGATTCCAATTTATGGTTGCAACAGATAACTTAATTCTTATCTTTGTAGGACTTGAAACTGCATCTTTAGCCCTTTATACTTTAATTGCTATGCACAATCGTGATAGATCATTTGAAGCTGCTGTTAAGTACTTCACAATGGGTGCACTAGCAGCTGGATTTTATAGTTTTGGATCTATGATACTTTATGCTTTAACTGGATCTGTAGAGATTAATCAAATAGCTCAAGTTTTAGAAGCTGATAATTATGCAAATATTGGTTTTGTATTAATTGGTGTAGTATTTTTACTAGCATCTTTTGGTTTCAAGCTTTCATTGTTGCCATTTCATACATGGGCACCAGATATTTACGAAGGTTCATCAGCACCAATGGCTGGATATATGTCAATAGTTCCAAAAATTGCTGCATTTGTTGTTTCAATGAGACTATTTGAATTTTTAATTCATAGTGATATAGTTTGGTTAGAAGTAATTTTATATATAATTGTAGTTGTTACTATGACTATGGCAAATATTTGGGCATTAGTTCAAACAGATGTTAAAAGGATGCTTGCATATAGTTCTATCTCACACGCTGGTTTTGTTATGGCAGCGATATTGATAGCTACGACACAAGCAAATAGCGCACTATTTTTATATTGGATTTTATTTAGTTTTACTAACCTAGGATCATTTGCTATGCTTTGGATAAGTAGAGAAAAAAATCTTCCACCGGGACAAAGTTCAGATCAAAGTTATGAAAAGTTTTCAGGTTTAGTGAAAACATCACCAGTTGCTGCATCTATTATGGCTTTATTTATGTTAAGTTTAGCAGGTTTACCACCATTTGCTCTGTTTTGGGGGAAAATGTATATGATATCTTCTGCTATTACAGGTGGGTATACAGTTTTAGCTCTTATTATGGCTTTAAACTCTGCAATTGCGGGTTACTATTACTTAAAACTAATTGTTTATATGTTTATGAAAGAACCAAGTGTTGCCCATCAAGCAAATGTTAATATAGGTAATATTACACTTTCTTTAAAAACAATTATTGGTATTGCAGCAGTAGGAACTATCTTTGCTTTTCTTGCAATAAATCCAATATTAGAATTTGTAACATCATTTGTTTACAATAGCGGATATTAACTATTTAATTACTATAATGGGCATAAGCTCATTATAGTGTGATATGCACTTGGTTAGCATATCTAAAAGGTGCAAAAAATAGTTTTTGAGCAAATATTAATAATTGATAGGACACAATTTATGATAAAATTATTTTTATCTTTTTTAATATTTTTTTCAATAAACTCTTTTGCCTTAGAGATCTCTCTTCTAGGAGCAAAAGAAAATCACCAAAACTATTCAACCCTTCATATTAAAGAAAAAAATAAATTTTTATGCCAAAAACAGACTGATGATTTTGATAAAACCATTGGTATTGTGTGTGCATTTTCTACAAAACCAAATAAAAAAATAAATAAAATTCAAAACGATTTTTTTGAGATAAAAACAGAGATAAAAAATAAAACTTTCTTTTTAATAATTAAACCATTTAAAAAGATGAAACTTATACCTGTTATATATGATTTAGCTCACGAAGATACAACATATGATGCAGATGTAAAATTATCTAAGCATTGGATGGTAATTGGATATGATAAAGAACTACCATATATTAAAAAACAAAAATATAACCATAATGCTATAAATTTCCCTTTTACTTTAGATAAAAATATGATCCCCTTTGTTGATGGATTAGATATAAAAGGAAATCCTGTTTATATTAAAGAGGTTGAAGATGTTAAGGAG
>WFPU01000008.1 GCA_015487435.1 Sulfurimonas sp. | reverse complement strand
CTTTTTTGTCTTTGTCTTTATTTTCTTTGTCTTTGCTCTCTTGCTTCTCCTGTTTTTCTAATTCTTTTAAAACAGCTTCTAAATTCTCTCTTATTTTTTTATCTTCTACTAATTCTAAAGATTTTTCATAACTCTTTTTAGCATTTATTAAAGAATCTTCTTTTGCAATTTTTACATAAGCGTTTCCCATATTTGCTAAATTATTTGCTTTTTGCTTATCATCTTTAAACTTAACCTTTTTGTAATATTCTAAAGCTTTCTCATAATTTTGTTGTTTATAATAAGAGTTAGCAGCGTTATAAAAACTTTGCTGATTATCATTTTCTTTTGCATATCTCTCATAATATTTTGCTGATTTCTCATAATCCCCTGCTTCATAAGCCTTGTTAGCTTCTTTTAATTCCACAAAGTCTAATATACCAGCCTTAGCATCTGGATTTATAATAAAAACTATAAAAAGAACTAAAAGAGGTGAAGATACCTTTCTTGATAAAGAGCTTATAGCAATTAAAACTAACAACAATGCTAATGAGAGTGGATAATAAAAAAGAGGTATATATTTTTGAATCTCTTGGGCTTTAAGCTCTTTTTTGTCACTAATTTTGCTAATCTCACTAATCATGGTCATTATATCATTTTGTGAAGTTGTATTTTGAATATATACCCCTCCAGAAGATGCAGCTAATTCAGATATATTTTCATTTAATTTAGAGATTAAAATCACACCATTTTGTTTTATAAATCCACCTTCGCCAAGCTTAACAGGTGCACCTTTTATGGTACCCATACCCAAGATAAAAATAACTATACCATTATCTTTAGCAAACTCTATCTCTTTAGTAAAATCATCCTTATCTCCTCCATCACTTAAAATTAATAGATATTTTTTATCAGTTGAAGTTTTTAGGTTGGCTACCACTTCTAACATTGACAAAAGGTTTGTACCTTTTTGAGTGATAGAAGAAGTATCTAATTGCGAGAGCAAAAATGCAACTGCTGATGTATCAAAACTCAAAGGTGAAACAAGATATGAATTTTTAGCAAAGGCGACAATGCCAACTCTTTCATCTGGAATCTCTTTTAAAAATTTAAGTGCTTTTTGTTTTGCTAACTCCAAACGATTTGGATAAACATCTTGCGCTAGCATACTATCACTAATATCTAACGCTATCACAATATCTGAACTTTTTGCTTTTACCTCAACTGAGCCATCTTTTATAACTGGCTGTGCTAATGAAAAGACAATTAAAATAGCACTTATCAAAAACAAAATATTTCTCGTGCGAAGTGATAAAGAATGCCCATTTACTTTTAATTTTTCCATAACCTCTTTAGAAAAATAGTGTTGATGTGATTCTTTTTTTATAAATAAAAATCCAAATATAATAAATAATATTGGTAATAAAAAATATATAAAAGAGGGATATAAGAAGTCCATTATTAAACCCTCCTATTTTTCAAATATAGATAAAGTAAAAGTGAAAATAAAGCAATAGAGAGTGGATATGTATAGTAGTATTTCAGATATGAATATGTTTCATTTTTAATCTCAGATTTTTCAAGCTCATCTATTTTTTTATAAACTAATGCTAATTCTCGTGCATTTGCAGCTCCAAAAGCCATCCCACCACTCTCTTTAGCAATTTTAACTAACTCTTTTTTATTATATTCATCCGATCTGCCAATACCGATAGGATATATTTTAATCTTCTCTTTTTTTGCCATATCAATAGCTACATCTAATGGAAATTGATTACTTGGTGTATTAAAACCATCTGTAAGTAAAATGATTATTTTTGTTTTAGATTTACTCATCTTTAAAAGATTTACACCCTGAGCAATAGACTCATAAAGTGCCGTATATCTTCCAGCCATACCAATATAAAGGTTACTCACAATACCATTTAAAATATTTTCATCATAAGTTAGTGGCGAAGCTATAAATGAATAAGCTCCAAAAACAACTAAACCAATGTTATCATTTTTTCTTTTATCTATAAAATCACTAACTATCTCCTTTACAGCATCAAAACGAGTTGAGTTAGGATTAGATATATCAAAACCTACAACTTGCATGGATTGAGAAGCATCAAGGACTAATGCTATCTCATATCCATCTTTTGGTTCAAGCTCATAAGGTTCATCCTTTACAGGACTCATAAGAGATAGTATCATTGTAACAATTATTAGCCATTTTAAAAAAAATAAAAACTTAGAACTACTAACTGTATCTTTCATAAAGCTAGTAGTATGTGGAAAATATAACGACTGTAGTCTCATTTTGCAAAAGAAACTGCACCCTATAAAGATTAAAATCAATAATGCTAGTATTGGATACTCAAAATATATCTCGTTAAACATTTATAATCTCTTTGTATTCTTTTATAGCTCTTAAAGTATCTTCATCAAATTTATTTACATTTTTTTTATATTTGTACGGTTCTAATTTTTTTGTAATTAACTCAAATATCTCTGCATGTTTTTCACTATCATTTTTAAATATTGAAGCATATTTAGTTATAGCATATGCTGATTTTTTAGTATCATTTAAATCCAAACTATCAAATTTATTAAAATAATCTTTTCTTTGATTATAAACGTTTTTATTTTTAAACCATTTATATATAAAATAGATAACTACACATACTAATATAAGAACAATCAGCAAGATACCTAAAAAGTAATAAAAAGAATACTCTTGAATATCAACTATTGTTTTAATATCATGAAGTTCAATATCGTAACTTTTTTCTAACATCTACCTATCCTCAAACAATCTTCTAAGGTTAACACTAGCTGTGTCATCAGTATATACTTTAGTAAATCTTATTTGGTGTTTACGAAATGTCTCATAAAGTTTATGGTCATGTGCATACACTTTTTTTGCATAAGACTCTACACTTTTAGCATCAAAATTACCCTCTAAAACTGCACCACTTTCAGGATCAACTAAAGAAGCAAAACCCATCTTAGGAGGATTCTCTTCAAGTCTATCACGAACTACTATACAAATAACTTCATGCTTTTTAGCTAACAATGCAAAATTTGGAATCTCAAAAAAGTCTCCAACAATTAAAATCAAAGATTTTCTTTTTAATCTTTTATATAATGTATCAGCTACAACTTTAAAATCAACACTATGCTTTATTGCATTAAAGTCTAAAATTTCACTTGTAAGTTTACGAACTTGATGAACTTTTTTGCTGGGTTTAGAGTGAGAGATTAGTTTATCTGTAAAAATGTATGAACTTAATAGGTCTCCATTTTTAACAGCTGAGAAACCCAAAAGTGCATTCACTTCAGCAATACTCTCTTGTTTAAATTTTTTAGAACCAAAATGTACACTTCCATTTAAAATAGAAACTAAAACTACATTTAACTCTCTCTCTTCACGAAATATTTTAATAAATGGGCGTTGCATCTTAGCTGTGATATTCCAGTCAATATGCCTTATATCATCACCAGCCATATATTCACGAAGCTCTATAAAGTCATAACCCTCTCCAACAAAGATAGAGGGATTGTTTCCTATCATTTCACTAAAGACTTGACGTCTTGCACGAACTAAGATTTTTTGTAGTTTGCTCAATCTATTTAACCTACCAACTCTTTAAGTCTCTCTTGCAACTCTCCACTCTCAAAAGGGTTTTGCATAGTAATAGTTCCATCAGGAAGCTGATAATATATAACCCCATTTTTACTGTAAACATTAGGAATCCCATTTTCAAGACTTTTTCTTTGAACTTCTCTCACAGCATTGTTACCTATTTGTTGAATTAGCTCATATTCATTTAGCTTAGCATCTAATTGCATTTTGTATTCTCCTTAAATTTATTATATTTTTGAGTATCTAACACTTTATTATTATCCGCTACTTTTTCAAAAATTTCATTTGAATTATAATATATACTCCACGATGAGACTATATCTTTATAAACTTCACAAAAAAGATTTTTACTACGATAAAATCTTCTTATAATATCTTCTTTTGGTACATGATGACCACCACCAAGAACTCTATTTTTAACTCTTCCTATGTTTATAGATGGTTGTTCTAAAAACAGATAAATCAAAACTACTTTATATTTTAATACCTTAGCCTTATTTATGTATTTTACCAGATAATGTTGTCTCTATCATAAATGATTTTTTAAACAATAACCTAGAATTAAACTTTTGAAAAAATATTCGTCCAGCTTTAATTTTGTATTTTGTTAGATTATCAGCATCTAACTCTTTAGCAATCTCATCTGCGTTTATAAAATAAAAATTATTTCTTAAAGAAAATTCTTTAGCAAAGGTAGTTTTATCACTTCCGTTTGCTCCTGCTATATAGAGTCATTTCTCCTCCTCAACTACTTTAGCATCAAAATCATATGTATACTCTTTTGTATATAATGTTATATTAATATTATCATCTTTAAATTCATTAGAAATACTAGTATATATTTCATTATAAAACTCTTTATTAAAATCTTCATATTTTATTGTAAATTTATTATAAATTTTTCTTTCAAAAGGAATTATTTTGAAATTTTCATCATCTATTTTTTCAACATCAGATATAAGAATTATAAAAGCACCTATTACATAGCCATCAATTAAAAATGATATTGGTAAAATATAAACAGCTTTATCTATACTTATTTTTATCTGACTCATATCTTTGTTGGGAGTAAATTCACTTACAAAGTCTACTATATCATTATGTAAAAGTTGATATATAACATCAACATGAGAAGTGTTAACTTCTAATTCTTCGAGTGTTATAAAACTATTTTGTTTAATACTAATTTTGTGATAAATTTCATTTAGCTTATTCGTTGTATCATAACAAGATAACATCCATTTAGCATCAAGTGTTTCAATTTTGAACTCTAGTGTATCAATTGATAATCCATCAGTTATTATTTCCATATACAATGGTTTGTCATTATTTTTATTTGATATATCAACTAATTTTAGAACATTTAAAAGTTCATCAAGCATATATTTTACTTTGTATTCAAAATTGAATTTAAATTTATGTTCGTTATTTAAAAAATCTAATAGTAATAAAAACATATCATTTTTAAAAAGTATTTTTCCTTTTTTATTACTGTTAAAAGG
>WFPU01000007.1 GCA_015487435.1 Sulfurimonas sp. | reverse complement strand
TTTCATAGTCTTCAGACGACATCATCACCGACTTACCTGTTTTATGTAGTATTTCAAAAGTTTCATGTTGTGAGTTTGTCTTTTTGAGCAAGTCAAAAAAACTCTTTCGAGCATCCGTTGCGGTTAATAAAATCATTGTACTGCTCCAATTTGTATGTACCAAATATTGTACCACCTGTATGCATGAGTCAGTAACTAATTGTTTTACCCAAATCCTTACATAGAAACGTGAATAATAGTGTAAGTATTTGAAAAAACTAGAGTTTTTAAATATGAAGTCGCCCCCATAGGTTCGGCGGACAAGGTGAGTTGAGCTTGCTTAAGAGAGGGTGCTCTGGAATAGAATTTTCTAATTAAACAGTGAATATGATATTTGACCTCTTGACCAGCATCAGTTATCGGTATAAAAATATAGCGTGGAAAGCCAAAATATTTGCCTTAAGCATGGAGTTATTAACACTAAAGGGCTTTTGACCCCTTTACGTTATTTTAATTTTACTACGACCCCAATTGTTCTAAGGGTAGCGTCCCCATTACCAGATCACACCTTGTTCATGATTTTTTTCTTTGGCTGCAATTGAAATCAACTTAAACAGCAACAACACATCTTGACTTTTCATTGTCTAAACCACGCTTGTCCCGAATCCTAGGAATAGGGACGCTGTATCAATAAAACAAAGTTGATGTCAAATTATGACTCCTGCTAGTCTACCTTTTAAATACTTTCTCGCATCTGTCGCTGTTAATGAAATCATAATGCTTTCCCAATCAGTGTGTACTAGATGTTGTATCACTTGTATGCGGTAAGTCTGTAGCTAACTGTTTTATGCGTTATTTATCCTCGTTCCTAGAGTTTAAGGATAGCGTTCTTAATACCGGGATGGTAGCTTTTACTCACATTAGTTTGATAAAGTCAAAATGTGCTCAAAGGCACTAAAAACTTGCCTAAATCCTTCAAAACCTACCTCTCCATATGGATGAGTATTTGATTCAAGTAAACATGCAAATTCAGCTTTTGATAAAGCAACGTTTTTTCTAGTTGATACATCAAAAACCTCATCATCAATAATTACTGAATTTAACCTACTACAAATAAGTGATTCCGAGTTATGTATTTTAGTTTTTTTATCAAACTCGCTTGGCCGATAAAACCTTTTCCCATTGACCTTAAAAACCAATAAATCCTCTTTAAAAAGGTCTTCAATACAAACTCTTTCTCTGTCCCCACTACCCTTAAGCAATATTGAGAACACATTATTTCCCCAGTCTTTAACCTGGTATGAATTATTAGGCTTAAGCTTACTTGCCGTTTTGGTGTCATTATCAAAAATACCAACAATTAAAGATGATTGAGTTCGCTCAGAATGCTTTTCAATAAATGAAAGTAAACTGGTATCACCACATGTTTTATTAACATTTGGCGGAAAAATTATTTCTATATTTTTATACTCTCCTTTATCCTCAAAGTACTTCTGGGCTGACTTGAGATATATGTAGTCAGTTTTTCCTTCACAATACACATCAATTTTAAAGGGTCTTTTCTTCGGAATATACGAGGAATCTAACAAAGAAAGTCTTTTGGATAAGTTGATATATGCCTTTGATTGATACCCTTTGATATATCCAATAAACTCGAGCATCCCTCGTATAACAAGCTTTAATGGTGTTCTATATTTTTTATTATGCGAGGGATAATTTTTTATTGACCTTAAATAATATTTATCCGTAGCAGTCTCTTCATCCGTTTGTTCCCAATGATGTATTATTGCCCTTACATGCTTTATATAGCCTTTAGCAATATTAGGTTTTTTGTTTACAGTTAACCCCGTTACAACCTGTCTTTGATTGCTACCAACAAGTCTAGTTTTTGAATGATTAATCTCAAAACCATGCTTATTTTCAATAATGGCAGTTATAGCATCTCCAGCAAAATATCCACCATGTGTTTCAATAATTATTGCTTTAGGAAACTTCTTTTTATTAGTAGAAAATGTAATATCATCGGCGTATCGGGTATATGAACAGTGGTTTTTTTTTGCCAGTTCAGCAAGATGATGATCTAGTTTTCTACAGATTAGATTAGATATTATTGGAGAAGAAGGGGAACCTTGAGGAAGGTACCCTTTATAGGTTGATATTTTTGTAATTTTTTCTGAAATTGTATTGGCTGAATTCAAGTCATAAGTGCATAACCGAGTAAAGTTTTTTGGTTGATGCCAGTCAGTTCTTCGAAAACCTCGTAAGGGGTTTTATATCCCAAACATTTTCTGGGTCGGCTATTGAGCTTGTGAACGGCATCAAAAACTTGCTTC
>WFPU01000006.1 GCA_015487435.1 Sulfurimonas sp. | reverse complement strand
TAGGAGTACTTATTACAAATATATTGTTTTCAAAAACAAAAAAAGAGTTAAAAGAAAAAAATCTTTTTAGTAAAAAAATAATTGATGAAGCAGAAGAATTAAATAACTCACTAACTCTGCAAATCACTAAATTTCAAGAGGAAGATGAGAGAAAGGTTATTGAAATTAAAAAACAAAATGATTTAATTTTGCAAGAAAATAAAACTTTAATAGAAAAAAATAATAATTTAATCACCACTATTAATTCATATAAACAAAAAATAGATGAGACGCAAATCTCAAATAAAGAAAAATTTTTAAAACTTCAAGAAAAGATAGATGAACTTAATAATGAAATACAAAATTCAGCAAATAATGATGAAGAAAATATAAATGAAGGTATCAATGATGAAATTAACACATTAAAAGCCAAATCTCAAGAGATAGCATCCATACTAGAAACTCTCTCAAACATAGCTTATCAAACAAATCTATTAGCACTAAATGCGGCTATAGAAGCAGCTCGTGCAGGTGAACATGGACGAGGTTTTGCTGTAGTTGCTGATGAAGTTAGAAAACTCGCTGAGAGAACTCAAGATACTTTAAATCAAGCAAAAGAAGTGACCTAGTATTGATAATAACTATAATAAAAATCTGTTTACTTAATAAAAACTTGACATTAAGATAAACTTTAGTGTAAAATCACATTTATAAAGAGATAAAATCTCAAAATCTTTCCCCTACAACAAATCCCAGAAATTTAAGGCAGATATTTCATGAGTGAAAACAATTCACAAAAACCCCGCACTAACAACAAAAGCAATCCAAACAAAGCCAACACTAAAACTCGTTCTCATAAGCCCGTAAAAGGTGCAAGTGTCGAAGAACTTCGTGCTAGTAGTATAGAGGCATTAACTGCACTAGCTATAGAACTTAAAGTTGAAAACCCACAAGAACTTAAACGCCAAGATGTTATTTTTGAAATTCTAAAAGCTCAAACTGAACAAGGTGGTTATATCCTTTTTAGTGGTATTTTAGAGATTATGCAAGATGGATACGGTTTTATCCGCTCAATTGATAAAAGTTTTAATGATAGTGAAAATGATTCTTATGTTTCAAACACTCAAATTAAAAGGTTTGCACTAAGAAATGGTGATGTTGTAACTGGTCAAGTTCGCCCCCCTAAAGACCAAGAAAGATATAATGCTTTAATTAAAATAGAAGCGGTAAACTCACTCCCACCAGAAGAATCTAAAAAGCGTCCACTTTTTGAAAATCTTACACCACTTTATGCGTTAGACCAAATTAAACTTGAGTACAATGAAAAAGGTTTAACTGGTCGTATGATGGATCTATTTTGTCCTATTGGTAAAGGTCAGCGTGGCCTTATCGTTGCTCCTCCAAGAAGTGGTAAGACAGAGATGCTTAAAGAGATTGCTCATGGTATTACTACAAACCATCCTGAGATTGATTTAATCGTACTTTTAGTTGATGAGCGTCCAGAGGAAGTTACAGATATGGAAAGAAGTGTTAAGGGTGAAGTTTATAGTTCAACTTTTGATATGCCTGCAAAAAACCATGTTAAAGTAGCTGAGATGGTTATTGAAAAAGCTAAACGTCGTGTTGAGCTTGGAAAAGATGTAGTTATTTTACTTGACTCTATCACTCGATTAGCAAGAGCGTACAACACAGCTACTCCATCAAGTGGTAAAGTACTTTCAGGTGGTGTTGACGCAAATGCTCTTCATAAACCAAAACGCTTTTTTGGAGCAGCTAGGAACATCGAAAATGGTGGAAGCCTAACAATCATTGCAACTGCACTAATTGATACGGGTAGCCGTATGGATGAAGTTATTTTTGAAGAGTTCAAAGGTACCGGTAATAGTGAAGTTGTTCTTGATAGAAAAATTGCAGATAGAAGAATTTACCCAGCTATTGATGTTCTTAAATCTGGAACTCGTAAAGATGAACTACTCATTGGCGAGGAAAAACTACAAAAAGTATTTATCTTACGTTCAATGATGAACAAACAAGACAACGAGATAGAAGCACTTAAATTCATATACACTACTATGGGTAAAAAAGTTACCAATGAAGAATTTCTTGAAAGTATGAATACTCAATAATTATGAAAATTGGGGTCTTTGATAGTGGAATTGGTGGTTTAAGTGTTGTAAAATCAATGCTTGAGCACTCTCTTTTTGAAGAGATTATTTACTATGGGGATACTGCTCGTGTACCTTATGGGACTAAAGATAAAAACACTATCATTCGCTACGGCATTGAAGCTATAGAGTTTTTCAAAAACTTTGAACTAGACCTTATAATTGTAGCTTGTAATACCGTAAGTGCTTACGCCCTTAATGAGATGAGAGAATCTTCTAAATGCCCTATTATCGGGGTTGTTGAAGCTGGGATATTAGCTTGTAATAACTCACTTAAAAATAAAAATTCAAATATTCTAATTATTGCAACTAAAGCTACTATAAACTCTAATGCTTATGAGATTGGTTTAAAAAACAAAGGCTTTAAAAACTTAGATGCAAAAGCTACTTCACTTTTTGTTCCACTTGTAGAAGAGGAGATATTTAGCGGTGCTATTTTAAATGAAATGTTTAAACATTATTTTAGTGATATCAAACAAAGCCCAGATGCTCTAATACTTGGATGCACACATTTTCCACTTTTAAAAGATGAACTACAATCTTACTTTGGAAAAGGCACTAAACTAATTCACTCTGGTGAAGCTATAGTTGAACAACTTCAAAGTAAATTCAAACTTACTTTAAAATATAAAAATCCAAAGCTAAAATTTTTCGCTTCTGAAAATCCAGATGCTTTAAAAGATATAGCAAATATATGGCTAAACATTAACTAAAAACTTATAAGAAATTAACACTAATCATGCTAAAATCTTTCTAAAAATTAGACTCTCAGTCAAGCTGAGAGTGACGGAGAGATATAGTGAAAGAGTCTTTTGAAGTACTAGCTAGAAAATACAGACCTATAAATTTTGATGAGCTAATTGGACAAGAGACCATTGCTCAAACTTTATCTTTAGCACTTGACTCAAACAGACTCTCACATGCCTACCTTTTTTCAGGTCTTAGAGGGAGTGGTAAGACTTCAACTGCTCGTATCTTTGCAAAAGCACTCATATGTGAGAATGGCATCTCTCATCTTCCATGTGGAACTTGTCAAAATTGTATAAATGCATTAGAAAATCGTCATGTTGATATTGTTGAGATGGATGCTGCTAGTTCTAGAAAGATAGATGATATTCGTGATTTAATAGAACAAACGAAGTATAGACCAGCTACTGCTAGATACAAAATATTTATCATCGATGAAGTACATATGCTTACAAAAGAAGCTTTTAATGCACTTCTAAAAACACTAGAAGAACCACCTGAGTATGTAAAATTCATTTTAGCTACTACAGACCCTTTAAAATTACCAGCTACTATACTTAGTCGTACCCAACATTTTAGGTTTAAAAGTATCGCTACTAGTAAAATTGTAGCCCATCTCTCTCACATATTAAATTTAGAACAAATCACTTATGATACTGATGCTTTAGAGATTTTAGCTCGAAGTGGTAGTGGAAGTTTGAGAGACACTCTTACGCTACTGGATCAAGCCATAATTTACTCTAAAAATCATGTAGATATAGCTACTGTTACAGATATGTTAGGTTTAGTTGATCCAAAATTTTTGGATAATCTCTTTAGTGCAATTTTTGTTAAAGATTATGCAAAAATCGTTGAGTTTACAAAAATTTTAGAAGATTATGAAAGTGAGATGGTTGTAGATGAGCTTATCGCTTATGTAAAAGAAAGATTGTACTCTAATGATGCCCTATTTTCAACTCTTATTATAGACAGATTTTTTAGAATTTTAAGTGATTCAAAATCTCTTTTTGCCATAAATGCAGATGGCTCATTTGTACTTTCACTTATATTTTTCAAAATGATTGAAGCACTTCGAATAAAAGAGATAGATCAAATGATAGAATCTCTTCAAAAAGAGATTCAACGGAGTGATTTAGATCCAGTTGATTTGCTAGAAACACCAATAATCCAAAAAACGAAAGAGATTCCAATACAAGAAACAAAAAAAGAAGAGATAGTTACTGAGCCTATTGCAGTCGTATCTGTTGATGATAAATACTCAAATATATTTAATATGCTTGTGATAAATATAAAAGATAGAAATGCAAAATTAGGTGATTGTTTTTCTAAAAGTGTCTCATTTATCTCTTATGAAAATGAAGTTTTAACATGGGAAAGTTGTACTACTGAGGAGTGCAAACAGGCTTTAAAACATGGGTATCCAGCTATAAAGCAACTAGTAAGAGAGCTATTTGGATTTAATACAAAAATAAAAAATGTACAATGCACAAAAAAATTAAAAGAGCAAACCAAAGAAGTTATACCAGAGCAATTTCAACAACCTATTATGAATGAAGCACAATCAAATTCCATGATTAGTGATGCTGAAATTGGTGAAAATTCTTCATGCATAACTAACTGTAAAAGCACAGATAACACGAAAGAAATTAACTCACAAGAGATAAAAAACGAGCCTATGGTTGCAAAAGCTATAGAGTTATTTGAAGCAAATAAGATAACAATTCAGTCTAAAGTTTAATAATTTTGGTGTTTTTACAAGTTAATTGAACTTTGTAAACAATTTAGGTATTAGATTCTGAATGCCTGTAATACCTTTAGAGTGCACAATCCAGAATGACGAAATTACTATCATTTTAAGCTTGACTTAGAATTTAATTTTTTTTACTCTTTATCGATAATTTGTTAAATATGTCCTAATGACTTAAGTAGTATAAAAGTTAATTTAAATTACAATTGACGACAATAGGTAAAGGGAGTGGTCTTGTTTGTATCGTCATATAGTACATATTTACACGCCAATACAACTGATAAAACTACTAAAGATAAGGAATCTAAGGGGCAGTCTTCAGATAAATTATTTGATATTAAAAGTTTAAAAAATGCAAATAAACCGCTAGCAAACACTCCAATAAATCACTTAACAGACTATAAAGCATTAAAAACAAAAGCTCAAATTCAACAACAAGTTGAACAAAATACTCAAAATAATCAAACCACTAAGTTTATAATAATGAACTCACAAATTAAGGCTTCATCTGCTTATACTGCTAACTCAACTATGTTTTCACTTATGCCAAAAAATCAACCAACTGTAAAATATAACACTCAAAAAATAAATCAAAATTTACCGCAAGAGGTTAAAGATTTAAAAGAGTCATTTTTAAAAATTAAAATGGTTAATACTTATATTTCAAACAATAGCTACTACCAGATTACGGCTTAGTCTTCTAACCATGCATCAGTTTTAATGATTCTATCATCATCAAAATATTTTAATTTATATGCACTTGTACATTTTCCATCTTTTAAATCCATAACAGCTACTTGAAGAATTTTTTTACACTTTTTAGGTATGTCAAAATGACCTTTCATACCTGTCAAAAATTGTTTTAGCGGAACTTTTGAATCCATCCCAATTACATTATCTCTGCACCCTGTTAAACCAATATCACTCAAATATGCAGTACCATTTACAATTTGAAAATCATCACTAGATATATGTGTATGAGTTCCGATGATAGCACTAACTTCACCTTGAAGAAGCATCATCATTCCACGTTTTTCACTACTAACTTCAGCATGAAAATCAATAAATATATTTTTAACACCCTGCTCTTTTAACTCTGCACATGTAGCTTTACCTACACGAAAAGCATTTTCACTCATAGGCATACCATAATGCCCCATAAGATTTAAAACAGCAATACTTTCGCCATTTACTTCGTATACTTTACAACCAGTCCCTTCAACTTCTGGAGGGTAGTTGTGTGGACGAAGAATCTCATGAGTATCAAATAAAGCCACTACATCTTTTTTATCCCAAGAATGATTCCCGCCGGTCATAACATCAATCCCATATCCCAAAAGCTCATTTGCATTTTTTGAAGTAATACCAAAGCCATGAGAAGCATTTTCATAGTTAGCTATAATAAAATCAATGTTATGTTCTTTTTTTATATTTGATAGATATTTTTTCAACATCTCCCGTCCAGGACGTCCAACTATATCACCTATAAATGCTATTCTCATATATAATTATCCAATTTAAATGTGTGTTTTATAATTTTAGAAGTATATCAAATTTATTGATTTTTTTGATATAATAGTGCAAAATAATACTTAAACAATAAAGCGATATATATGTTTCAATTCTCTCAAATGCCTAAATATAAAGAACAAGGATGTTGTGATTCAGGATGTGCCTGTTCAACTTCAAATCCTCCAAGTGACATTGCATGTCCAAAATGTAACAAACTTGGCGAAAAAGTTTCTAATTTAACAGTATATTCT
>WFPU01000005.1 GCA_015487435.1 Sulfurimonas sp. | reverse complement strand
TATTTTTCCCCTCTTCTAAAAAGAGTGAGTTCTCTTCATAGATAAGATCAAGCTGCTTTTGGAGAGTAAATGCCTCAAAAGTTACAAAGAGTTCCACATATTTAGCGACTCCTCCTGTGATAGTATAAAAAGAAAGCAGGTCTTCGTTCGTATATTTTGGGGAATGCTCTTTGAGTATCTCCTGAAGTGTAGTTACGCTAAAAGGTTTGAGATGGATCTTGAGGTCAGCCCTGTTAAAGAGAGGCTCTTTTTTATCTTCGAATATCTTCTTCATCAGTGAATAGATCGATCCGCTAAGCACGAGATTGAGTTTTGTTACATCTTTATAGCTGTCCCAGAGGTTTTGCAAGTCGGAGTAGATTGTTTTATTGATAGAAAGAAACTCTTGAAACTCATCGATGACAAGTGTGAAGTGTCGCTCTTTTGCGAGATCTAAAAGGTATTCAAAAAGTTTTGCAAAAGAGTAGTACTCACCCAATACTTTAACACCCAATTCTTTTTCAATAATTGCTATAAACTCTTCACATAGAAGTGCTTCGCTCTTTTTGGAAACAAACAAATAGACTTTCTGTTTATAGGCTTTTTTAATAAGGGATGTCTTCCCTATTCTCCTTCTACCAACTATAATGCTCATTTTAGAGGAGTTCTTTGAAAGCTTTTCGATTTGCTGGAGTTTTTTCAGCTCCTCTTCTCTGTTGTAGAATTTCATCTTAAACCTTATTTTATTACTGTAATGTATATTACTATAATAAATATGAAGGGGAACTTATACCACTAGTTTATGCTAGCGTCTTTTTTTATCTATGATTTTGTGTATTCTTTTTACATAAAAAGGTATTGGTTTATTTCTATTTAGTTTTGATTGATACTTCTTGTCCGTAATCCTATTTTTAACATATAAAAAGAAGTTTTTTCTGAGTTCTTTTGGGAGTAAAAAACAAAGAAGCATTAATACATCGACTCCATTTTTTGTGGGGGTGTACTCGGTGGATTTTTTATTATGAAAATAGTTGTTAACAAGCTTCCTCTCTGCCTCAGAAGCAATTGTCAAACAAAACTCCGCTATCTTTTTAGGCTTATAACATCTAATAGCTTCAATAAGCTGTTGGTCATTTAGATTTGGTGTTTTTTTCTTTTTTGTACCGAGGGAAGGTGATTGCTTTGGTTTATTTATATAGAATTGTTCTTGTAATTCTCTTGCGGTTCTAGCTATTTTATCAGCATTTTTTACATAGCTTCTTTTTAACCATAAAAATTGAAAAGCATCAATTTTTCCATGAAGCCAAACTTTTAAGGATTCTAGATTTAAATTTTTATTATCATAAACAAATACGACATTATTATAGTTGTTTTTTAGTGCAATTGATACACTTAGCAGCAATGCTCTGTATTCTGCATGATAAGAACTAGCCACCTCTGCAAGAGCATAAGAGTATTTCTTATTGGTATGCAAATCAATTATACCTAAGCCTGCACACCTAGTACGACTAGAATAACTGGCATCTGAAATCATAAATATATTATCTGTCATAATTACTCTTTGTATTCTTTATATTAAAACTGCACTCCATAGAAGATTTAGTTTGAGTGCAATACTATTGTGTACCTCACGGCTTATTTAGCGATAAAATTATTCAATTTTTTTAATAAGCCTATCACCTTCATACAGTTCATTAAGACTTGGAATAATTCTACAAGATTTGAGTTCGTTCTTATCATTATAAAAAGTTGCCATAACTATAAACTCTCCTCTACTTTCTATGATATCATATTCATTAATCCTCATATTTGTTGAAAATGGCTCCGTTTTAACTTTGTAACCGTTCTCTGTAATATATTCCATTAATATCTTTTCTAACTCGTCTAAACCCCTGTCTTTCATAATACTACTCATAGTAATCCTTTTGTTGATTTAATAGTCTTTATTTAACTAAAACTCTCAAGGAGTTCTAAGTGCTCATAATCTAATTCTTCAGCTAGAAAATATGCTAAAGTGTTGAGCTCTATCCCTTTAGAAAGCACTTTGATATGTTCTCGTGTGTAATGTTCTGGATACCCTTCTAAAACATCCAACACTGCTAAAATTGCATCATCTATCCTATACACCTCTCCTTGAATATTATGTCCTATCCCTTTTTTATTTAAAAGATATGGGAAGTATCCCTCTGTGTTGACCATGGGATATTTCTCTTTAGTCGTTGCTTCACAAATAAACTCAATATCCTTTAAAAGATAATGATTATGGAATCCTCGTTTTAGAGTTCCATATACAAATACATACATATCTTTGTTATCTCATATTAGAATAAGCATAGATATAGCTTTGATAATCACTAAAGCCAAAAACATGATACGATTCACCACGTTCCGTCTTACCCCAATTGTAAAATTCTCCATCTATTTCAACATCATCTATCATGCTCTCTGGGATAAATATTGCATAATATTCATCTGTGTCTAGTTCTATCTCATCATCGCTTTGGTGATAGTTTAAAACTGTATGGTCTCTACCTTCTACTTTTATATACCCTGTTTCAATATCTAGCATTTTTTCTCCTATCTACAGTTTACTTTCTAAGAATCATCATCTTTGAGTTCCTCAAACTTTGCAGCCATTGTCGGGTTTTTTCTTGTTAACTTTTTAATTGTCACATCTTGAGCCTTGTCATTTGCAAGTCTGAGGTTTCTATCTGTACTTAGAAGTGCATCTTTAGTTTTTTGCAGATGGCTTATTGATTTATCAATCTCGGCAATTGCAGTTTGAAACTTTCTTGATGCCAAGTCGTAGTTTTTACCAAAGGCTGTTTTAAACTTCTCAAGATCCTCCTCAAAGTTTGTTACATCGATGTTTTGCGCTTTAACAAGGGCTAACTCTTTTTTATACTCTAAAGAGTTCAGTGAAGCATTTCTAAGCAGTGTAATCATTGGGATAAAGAATTGTGGTCTTATGATGTACATTTTTGGGTATTTGTAAGAGACATCGACAATTCCAGTATTGTAGAGTTCATTCTCAGATTCAAGCAATGATACAAGTACGGCATATTCACACCCTTTTTCTCTTCTGTCTTTATCAAGCTCTTTTAAAAAGTCTTCGTTCTTTTTCTTTGTTGCTGTGGTGTCACTTTCGTTTTTCATCTCAAACATAATAGAGACAAGCTCTACCCCTGCTTCATCACTCTCCCTAAAGATATAATCACCTTTACTTCCCGTACTTGCATCATTATCCTTCTCAAAGTATGCATGAGGAAAGGCAGTAGCTCTGATACGATTAAACTCTATCTCACAATGTTGCTCCAGAGTCTCTCCTACCATTTTTGTGGAGAGTCGAGCTTTCATATCCCGTAGTCTCTCTATGGCATCATCACGGTCTTTGATTTGCATCTCGTATCTTTCTTGAATTGATTTTACGGTGAGTTCACTCTCTAGTTTTGATTGTTCGAGGCTACTTTTTAATGCATCTCTCTCTTTTTCTACGGCACTAAGGGATTGAGTAATAGCGAGTTGTTGTGCCATATCATTAGAGTTTATTTTTGCTTGAAGCTCTTGAATCTCTTTATCTTTTTGCGTTACATAATCTTGGAGCTGTTGGTTATATTGTGCTTGTGTAAGTTTTATGGCATTGGC
>WFPU01000004.1 GCA_015487435.1 Sulfurimonas sp. | reverse complement strand
TGACCGACATCTTTTGGTAAAGTTCAATTCTAAAAAACTGATCTTGCAGATATTCCAAATGGTCTGCATATGGTTTTACATCCGGTAGATCAAGATCGAGTGTTCCATCTTGAAGAAGTTTTAAAAATGAAGGTGTCAGTCCGACTGCCGTATTTAACAGCTCTAGCGGTGTCACCTCTGAGATTTTGATGGGAGTAAAACTCTGTTGATGCAGCCAGCCGAGTTCTAAAAGATTTTTCACCTCAACAAGATGGTCGAGATGTTTGTATTCATCTGCGCCATATAGATCCTGTAGTAGCGTGATGATGAGCACATCATCCTGCCCTTCTACATACTTTTTGGCAATGTAGCGCAAAATATTCGCTTCGGCTACACTTGTTTTGAGATGAATGAAGATGTCCGCTTTTGCGACATCTTCAGTGTTTAAAAAATTAACTAATGTCTTCAAATATTTCCTTAAAATTTATAGCCGAGTCCTGCAGAGACAATAAGAATATTACCATCACTAAACTCTCCATTCAAGCTACTATTTTTGACAGTTCTACTTTCATGCATTGAGTAAAGTGCTGAAAAACCAATATTAAGATTCTTTGAATACTGATAACGCACCCCTCCAGAGACCGAAATAGAATCAGAATCCGGTAATTCAAAACTTAAAGTTTTATCTGGTATAGGAGATTCATCTTTGACAGCACCTGCCATCAATGTATATTTATCCATTTGATGCGTTATACCTAAACGATACACATTTGTATCTGTCCAATTCTTTGTAATTGGATCATCAAAAATAGGTTGTAAAATATTTGGTATGGTACCTTTGTAATTAAAATCAAGATTTTTATAAGCTGACCAGTTTACCCTTTCATAGACAAATTCAACTGTTGTTTGTGTTGGAAATGTATATGCTATAGCTACATTTAAGGTCGCTGGAAGTGGAATTGCTACATTTGAACCACCATCATATACTTTTGCAGTATCAATAAATAATTTAGCATTCCCTTCAACTGTCAAATCAACATTTGATCTATACGTCAAGCCTATTTCCCACTCTTTTGTTGGTTTGTATGCAAGTGCTAAATTATATCCTACATCTATACTGTCCCCTGTCATATCACGAGAAGCAGCAGCTGAACTTTTTACTACGCCATATGTAGATATCAGCCTAAGACCTACCGCAACAGCAAGTTTGTCATTTACTTTAAATGAGGCAGTTGGATTAACTTCTACAACTTCGAGTGTAAATTCTTTGGCTCTTTCAACGGCCGGAGATTCATTCCACCTTTTTGAAAGTCCACCAGGGACTACTATACTCAAACCTACTCGTGCACGTTCACCAAGTTTTCCTGAAACATAATGTAATGATGGTAAAAAAAATGTTTCCTTTTTTGACTTTATATTTGATGCACTATCATTTAACTTATAATTTAACGAATCAAGTCCTATATATATTAAATCTGCTTCTATATTCTGCTTATCTTCCATAAAAGACATATTTGCCGGATTTGAATAGCTGGCTTCCGCACCAAGAGAATGCGCAACATTTGCAGCACATAGAGCTATCGCATTCAGTGAAGTCTCTGGTACCTTATACCCACCGGCACATAGAGTGCCTGCTGCCACTAAAGAGAGTGTAGTTAATCTAAATACATTTTTCATTATATATCTCCATTTCTAATTGCAGCAAACCATTGTACTGCTGCACCATATGCTTCAGGTGCACAATTTGCATGAATAAATGGATGCATAGCATCTTGTTGTTGTTTTAATAGTGCAGTTGGAATACCAGTTAATATTACATCCGCTCCATTTAGTTTAAATTTATTGTATGTATTATTTGATTCACTAAAAGGAATAATATCATCATCAACACATTGAATTAAGTTTACTTTACTACTTGGTGTCCATGTATCAAGATTATTTTTAACAAACTTTTGTCTCATAATATTATTTTGATTATTTTGATAATCATTAATAAAGCTATCTTTAAAAAGCTCATCTGCTTTATGTGTATAAAAACCATAATCACCTACACTTGGATTTGCAACTCCAAGTATAGTATGAATAGCCACTGTATCATTTTGTCCATCAAAAGCTAGTTGAAACTGAGATAGAGCTGGAATTGCAATATTGCTAAGATTAACATCACTATAATAGTGAGCATAAGAATAAGCTAGATCAGCCAAAAATGCTGGATATGCCATCACATGCGTTGCATTGAGCTCAATATCTGCCAAGTCCTCAACATTATATGGACCAGCCATAGGAGCTACACCTTTAAGGTTTACCATAGAAAGAGCATTATTTTGGATACTTTTAGCAACAGCCATAGCATTATATCCACCTTGTGAATATCCTGAAATATATAATTGATAATTTATATTTATACCATTATCTTCCATATATTTTATACTTGCTTTTATCATATCAATAGAATTTCTTGCTGCAGATTTAGCAAGTATATATGGTACTACCTTATTATTTGTCTCACCAAATCCTATATAATCAGGAATTACTGCTGCAAAACCAGCTATACCTGTCATAAGAATGGCTGTTTTGTAATCGGGCAATCCATTTGGTATTTCTACTTGTGTCGGAGCATCACTATTTAAGAAGATTGTTCCATGGTTCTCATTAATCATAGAGACAGAAAAAGATTTGCTAATAGAAGCTAAGTAAGCTTTATACGCATCCGTAGGTGTTGGAATTGTTAAAAGTCCAGAAGCAACAATAGCTTCGCCATCTTGATTCACAGTATTGTAGAGAATTTTTACTGCCTTGTAAGCAAATGCATTTGTAGCATTTGGATCAACTTTCGATTGGATAACTGCTAACATTGTAGAAGCATTTACCTCATCTATTACCGTTGCACTAACAAGCTGAGCACTTCCATCTACAACATTATTGTCTCCCGTATTCCCTTCTGTACCACATGCACTAAAAAAAGCAACAAACACAACTAGTAGCAAATCCCTCAAATTATTTTTGATAAATTGCATCAAAACCATCTCCCCCTTCTTTCAAAAATTACATTTAGTGTAACTAAAAAATGATGAAAATATAATATTACTCTACAAAACTATATAAAATTTCTATTTCCTGCTTCCAAATAGTCTCATCTATTGTTTCTAAAATCAAAGGAATATCATCCATTCTCTCATCATTCATAATGAAACGAAAAGCATCAAGACCGATCTCACCTTTTCCTAAAGAGTGGTGTCTGTCCACATGGCTTCCTAAAGGCGGCTTGGAGTCATTGAGGTGCATTCCCATCAGGTATTGAAAGCCGATAACTGCATCAAACTCATTCCACGTTTTATCGTATGCTTCACGTGTTCTTATGTCATAGCCTGCTGTAAACATATGACAGGTATCGATACACACGCCGACACGGCTTTTATCTTCTACCTTATCGATGATGTGTGCAATATGCTCAAACTTCCAGCCAAGATTACTTCCCTGCCCTGCTGTATTTTCAATGACAGCGCTCACGCCGCTTGTTTTATCGAGGGCAATGTTAATGGACTCCGCGATCGTATCGAGACATTTATCTTCTATAGGCTGCATGATCTCTGGATTTTCTTTCTCTTTTTTACTCACTTTTGCCAAATGACTTCCCGGATGAAAGTTGAGTCTGTCCAGTCCCAGTTGCGCACAACGCTCCAACTCATCGATGAAAGCAGCACGTGATTTTTCCAGTTTTTCAGCTTCAGGGTGTCCAAGATTGATCAAATAAGAATCATGCGGTAAAACGTGTTTTGGTAAGATACCGCTCTTTTGCAAATTTTCTTGAAACTTCTTTATTGTCTCAGCATCAAGTGGTTTTGCGACCCATTGCCGTTGGTTTTTCGTAAACAGAGCAAACGCTTTCGCCCCTATCTCCATTGCATTTAAAGGTGCATTATAAACACCGCCGCTGGCACTGACATGTGCCCCTACAAATTTATTGCTCATTTGATATCCTTGATCTTAAATAGTATATGGTTCTTTTTGTCTTTAAAATAGATCTCTTGTGGAGTTACAC
>WFPU01000003.1 GCA_015487435.1 Sulfurimonas sp. | reverse complement strand
ATATTGTATTGTTTCATAAAATGATCTATTGCCTCTTGCGATGGCGCTTCTTGCCAAAATTTTATGTTTATAGGTACTGGTGCTACATCTATTTTATTAGAATAAATTCCAAGTATATCTATATATTTTTGTTTCTCTTTTGTATTTACTACTCTTAATCTATCTGCATTTTTAAGTGTAAAATAAGAGAGTTTATTAAAGAGTGCAAAAAGTAATGGTTTTTCATCTATCCACAGTCTATTATCTAAAAAACTACTGTGATTTTGAATATGTAGTGGTATATTATATTTTCGTTTTGTCAAATATCCTGCAAGTGCCGTACCAAAAGGATCTTGAGTAGTTATAACATCTATTCGTTTTTCTTTAATTATTTCTTTTGCTATTTTAAATACATCATATACAAATGTAGCCATATTTAATGACTTTGTGGGATATATAGATAAGTTATCATAATGTTTAGTTTTAAGATTATGTATCTTTGGTGAAAATACTATCATATCAATATACCCTAAAGCTTTTGCATATTTTTGTTGTCTTTGCAGCGCATCACCTACTGGATTTGATAAGATATTATCCCCTATGGATATCATAAGTACGTTCACAGTTTTAATTCCAATAATTTGATTTGCATTGTTCTATATACTCTTTGATACTTCTTTGTGGTTTCCAGCCCAAGGCTTCCGTTTTAAAGGTTATAACATCTGCTGTCATACGATTCCCTTTTCTCTCTGGAAGCATTTTGATCTCTCCACCAAACATCTTAGCAATTTCAATAATACTATACGCTTCAGGACTTCCTATGCCAAACTCATCACCATATCCATTCTCACCTACAAGAATAAGACCATCAATAATATCATCTATGTGGGTAAAATTTCTCTTTTGTGTTCCTGGACTCACTATAGTGAGAGGCTCATTTTTTTTCATCTTCTCTTTAAAAAGTGCTATTAAAGTGGCATATTTTCCTGTAGATATTTCCCTTGGTCCATAAACATTATAAAAATAGGTAATTACATAGGGGATATTATACCATCTACCATAGTTCTCAACAAGCTCTGTATTAGATGCTTTTGTCCAAGCATATGGACTAGAGCTTCTACCAAGTCCACCATCTCCAAACTTCGTAGAGCTTCCTGCATATAATAATTTGCATCCGTGTTTTCGCACAAATTCCAACACTGCAAAAATCCCGTCTTTATTATAAGACCACACTTTATCTATATCATCAAAACTTTGTTCAACTCTACTATACTCACCAAGGTGATACACCATATCTGGTGAAAATGTAATAAGCTTATCTATATCTTTAGTATCACCTTTTATATAAGTAACATTTTCTACATGATTTTTAATACTTCCTGTAAAATAATTATCTAAACTATATACTTCATAGTTTTTATTTTGGGTCAATCTTTCACAAAGATGACTTCCAACAAACCCAGCTCCACCCGTAACTAATATTTTTTTTGTTTGCATTATGTCCCTAATGACCATTTATTTGTATTTGCATTAACCAATATTACAACCTTCCATCACTCTCATTTAAAATAGATTTGATGTCAAAAACGACTTGATCTTTGTTATTAAGTTCTACATCTTTGTAATTGTCGTGAGCAACCGCTAATACAATAGCCTCATAAGTATTAGTATCAGTATCTTTGAGCAAATTAAGGTTATACTCCTGCTTTACTTCATCAGCATCAGCCCAATAATCTGTCACTTCAACATCACATCCATATTCTTGAAGTTCTCTTATAACATCTATCACTCTTGAGTTACGAATGTCTGGACAATTCTCTTTAAAAGTTATACCCATTACAAGTACTTTAGCACCTTCTATCTTGTGACCTTTTTTTATCATCAGTTTTATAATTTGAGATGCTACATAAATTCCCATATTATCATTGAGTCTGCGTCCTGCTAAGATAATTTCAGGATTATATCCTACTTCTTGTGCTTTATGTGTAAGGTAGTATGGATCTACACCTATGCAGTGTCCACCTACAAGCCCCGGTCTGAAAGGCAGGAAATTCCACTTGGTACCAGCTGCTTCAAGTACTGCATTCGTGTCTATACCTAAACGGTTAAAAATCATAGAAAGCTCATTCACAAACGCTATGTTAATGTCTCTTTGTGAGTTCTCAATTACCTTTGCAGCTTCAGCCACTTTAATAGTTGGTGCCAAATGTGTTCCAGCCGTTATTACACTTGCGTAAAGTGCATTGACTTTTTTCCCTATCTCTGGAGTACTTCCTGAAGTCACTTTCAAGATTTTTGTAACGGTATGTTCCTTATCTCCCGGATTGATTCTCTCAGGAGAATATCCACAAAAAAACTCTTTATTAAACTTCAAACCAGAAAATTTCTCCAAGATCGGTATGCAATCTTCTTCAGTTGCACCTGGATACACTGTACTTTCATAGATGACAACATCATCTTTTTTAAGCACTTTTCCTATCGTCTCACTCGCTTTTAAAAGTGGGGTTAAATCTGGCTTTTTGTGTTTATCGATAGGTGTAGGAACAGTAACAATGTAGATATTACAATCTCTAATATCATCAATCTTATTTGTAAACTCCATTCCGTTGTCAAGTGCTTCTTTGACTTGTGCATCACTTAACTCCAAAGTTCTATCATACCCACTTGAGAGTTCGTTTATTCGCCACTGTGCTATATCAAAACCAATTACTTTATACTTAGCACTAAAAGCATGTGCCAAAGGAAGCCCAACATATCCCAAACCAATTACTGCAATTTTACTTTGTATCACTTCTGTCGTCCTTGAAAATCTTGTATATACCACTCAATTGACTCTATAAGTCCCTCTTCAAGTGTGTGAGAAGGATTATAGCCAATCAATTTTTTCGCTTTGTCAATATTGGCATTAGAGTGTCGTATATCACCTGCTCGAAAATCTCTGTAAATTGGGTCTGCCACTTGCAGATCTTTTACATTTTTTTCAATACCGTTCTTGATAGACACAAAAAGATTATTGAGTGTCTCTCTACCACCGGCGCCAACATTATAAGCCTCCCCAAAAGCCTCTTCATTGGTTGTCATAGCAGATAAAATATTCATCTGCACGACATTATCTATGTAGGTAAAATCTCGACTTGTTTCACCATCACCATTAATAAACACATCCTCTTTTTTAAGCATTTGAGATATCCACTTTGGCATAACAGCAGCATACGCCCCATTTGGGTCTTGTCGTTTTCCAAATACATTAAAATACCTCAACCCTATAGTCTCCATACCATATTGTAAATGAAAAATATTAGCATAGAGCTCATTCGTAGCTTTTGTCACCGCATAAGGGGAAAGTACATTTCCCGTTCTCTCTTCAACTTTTGGAAGCTCTTTTGAATCTCCATAAACTGAAGATGAGGATGCATACACAAAACGTTTCACCCCATTATCTTTTGCAGCCGTTATGACATTTAAAAAACCTGTTACATTGGCATCATTGGATACTATTGGATCATCAATAGAGCGAGGCACAGAACCAAGTGCAGCTTGATGAAGTACTACATCCACATCTTTTGTGACACTATGACAAGTAGAAAAGTCTATCATGTCACCCTCAACAAAAGTGAAGTTCTCCCACTGCTCTTTTGTCACGAGCTCTCTTACCTGTTCTAAGTTATATCTATGACCTGTTGTAAAATTATCTAGTCCTATCACTTTTTGGTTAAGTTTTAGTAGTTCTTCCAGTAGATTGGAACCAATAAAGCCTGCTACACCTGTTATAAGCCAAGCCTTTTGATTTTTTTTCAATTGTATTTTTATTTGATTATATATCATTTGTCAACTCCATAAAACTGCTTATACCATTTTACAAACTCATCAATTCCATCTTTTAAATCTGTATCAGGTTTATATTCAAAATTATTGATAAGCCCACTCACATCAGCGTATGTACTCACAACATCACCATCTTGCATAGGCATAAAATTTTTCTCCGCCTTTTTACCCAATGCCTCCTCTATCGTTTCTATAAAGGTCATAAGTGAAAGAGAGCTATTGTTCCCTATATTGTAAAGTCTATAAGGAGCTGATGAACTTGGTATCTCTGGATCTTTTGCATTCCACTTTTCATTTGGCTGAGCTGGGTTATCTATGACTTTTATAACACCGTCGACTATGTCATCTATGTAAGTAAAATCTCTACTCATCTCACCATTATTAAAGACTTTTATAGGTCTGTCGTTTAAAATCGCATCTGTAAAAAGCATTGGTGCCATATCTGGCCTTCCCCATGGTCCATATACAGTAAAAAACCTTAGTCCAGTTGTTTGTATGCCATAGAGATGTGCATAAGTATGTGCCATCATCTCATTGCTTTTTTTAGTAGCGGCGTAAAGGCTTACTTGATGTTCTGTCTTATCTGTCGTTTTAAATGGTTGTGATTGATTGAGTCCATAAACTGAAGAACTTGATGCATATGCTAGGTTTTTGACATTATAGTTGCGACAGCCTTCAAGTATATTTAAGAACCCTACCACATTACTCTCTACATATGCATGAGGATTCTCTAGGGAGTATCTTACACCTGCTTGTGCTGCGAGATTCATAACAGCATCAAATTGCTCTTGTTTAAAAAGTTTATCCATCGCTTCTTTGTCAGCTAAATCTATTTTGTAAAAACTATGTTTATTATAAGTCGTTGAATCGACTTTTTTATTTTCTTTTATATCTTTTTTTTGAATTCCAAGCTCTTTGAGTCTTCCATATTTAAGATTGACATCATAGTAGTCATTGATATTATCTATACCTACCACTTCATCAGCACGCTCAAGAAGTTTCTTTGCTAAATGAAAGCCTATAAATCCTGCCGTTCCTGTTACTAATATTTTCACTTTTTAATTCCTAACTATCACTATTAAAAATATCTCGTGTAAAAACTTTCTCTTTTACATCTTCTAAAATAATTTCATATCTATTTGCTACTATGACATCACTCATCTTCTTAAATTCATTTAAATCTTTTATGACCTTTGAATTAAAAAAACTCTCTTCTTGCATTACCGGCTCATAAATAACGACCTCGATGCCTTTTGCTTTAATACGCTTCATTATACCTTGAATGGCAGATGCCCGAAAGTTATCGGATCCGGACTTCATAACAAGTCTATAGATGCCCACAATTTTTGGGTTCTTATCTATAATCCTCTGTGCTATAAAGTCTTTTCTTGTAGAATTTGCTTCTACGATAGCACTTATGATGTTACAAGGGACATCTTTATAGTTCGCTCTGAGTTGTTTTGTGTCTTTTGGAAGACAGTAACCACCGTAGCCAAAGCTTGGGTTGTTATAATGTATACCTATACGAGGATCGAGCCCTACCCCCTCTATGATCTGTTTTGCATCAAGATTATGCATTTGTGCATATGAGTCAAGCTCATTAAAATAGGCTACACGCATAGCAAGATAGGTATTTGAGAAAAGTTTAACCGCTTCTGCCTCTGTCGAATCGGTAAGAAGAATGTCAATATTCTCTTTTAAAGCGCCTTCGGCAAGTAAATTTGCAAAAATCTCTGCACGTTCACTTTTTTCTCCTACGATAATTCTACTAGGATAGAGATTATCATAGAGTGCTTTTCCCTCACGTAAAAATTCCGGAGAAAAAATAATATTATTTGTATTGAACTTTTCGTTAATAGATTTCGTATAACCTACCGGAACAGTTGATTTTATAACCATTGTCGTCTCTGGATTAATTGTAAGCACATCTTCAATGACAGCTTCTACCAATGAGGTATTAAAATAATTTGTTTTAGGATCATAATCAGTTGGTGTTGATATAATGACATAATCAGCATCTTTATAGGCTTCTTCTTTACTCAGAGTTGCACGAAAATTAAGTTTTTTTGTAGCTAAATATTCACTAATTTCTTTGTCTTCTATGGGAGAAATTTTATTATTAAGCATCTCTACTTTTTGGAGAATGACATCAAGTGCAACTACTTCATTATGCTGTGCTAAAAGGATACCATTAGCTATCCCTACATATCCTGTTCCGGCTACTGCTATTTTCATTTAAAACCTTATACCTTTTTATAAATATTTTTTGTTAATTATACTCTTTTTTTCATTTAATTCTCTTTGCATCAAATCTCCTTTATGGCTTATTGCACAATTATTTACAAGTTTTTCCAAAATATCAATTCTAATTTCATCCATATCTTTCCGAAATCCAAGTTGTTCATCATGTCCTGCGTATTTATTAATAAGTTTTTCATTGATTAGCCCCACCTCATATTTCTGTACAATTCTGAGCCACATATCATAATCTTCACACACCTCTAAATTTTCATCAAAAAGTCCGACATCATCTAATATTTTTCTATGTAAAAATACCGATGAGGGGGCGATGTTACAGTAGGAGAGATTTTCGAGAAAAATATCTTTGCCTATTTTTCGGTATTTTTTAGGGATTTTCACTTCTTTGCCATTTCGTATCCAATTTTCAGCCGTATAGCTCATCAAAATAGCTGGATTTTTTTTATGAAACTCTACTTGTTTTTGCAGTTTTTGAGGGTGAAATTCATCATCGGAATCCAAAAAAGCTATCCACTTACAGCTTGCTTTTTGTATGCCAACATTACGTGCGGCAGAGACACCTCTGTTTGCTTGGTAGATGTAAAGTATTTCTGGAAAATCATTTTTTATTTGAAAAGTATCATCTGTTGCACCATCATCTACGACGATAATCTCTTTTGGTTGATAAGTTTGATTATAGAGCGAAGTAATGGCTCGTTTGAGAAGTGTATAGCGGTTGTAAGTAGGAATAATTACTGAAATATTCATCACTATAATAGTTGCTCTTTTTCTTGCGACAATCGAGTAATATCTTCATCAATATACTTAATGAGATATTTAGGGAAATGTGTTGGAGCAAAATTTTCAGTCGCATCCTTATATTTCCATTGCATAAAAATAACATTGTAATATGCAATATGTTGTTCCAATATGTCCAATTGTTGCAATAGTTTAATATTATCTAAAACTAATTGTCTTTTTTGTAATATTTTAGAGAGCTCTAAATGTAAGGGCTGAAATACTGAGAGCATGTACCTCTGCCAACGTAATGTATTTTTTGTTACTTTCCCTTGTGCAATTTCTGAAAACACTTCTGTATTCGCATATCTTTTTCTATAACTTATCCACAATCTTTTTGATTTATTTAATGCTTCATGTAGTGGTAAATAAAATTCATTTAATCGCTTTTCTATGAGTTGTTTTTTTACATTTTTCAACTCTTTTTCATGCTTCTTATTTTCAATATATTAATTGTAATTATATGTAATAAAGAACTGTAGAAGGGCACCAAAAATTATAAGAAATATAGATGTTATTAATTTATTGGAGTTCGTATCCATCTACTTATTACGCTACCAGACCTTTATCTCGTTGTAAACACTATCTCTCTCGACTGGGATAAAGCCGCTGTTCTTAATCAGTGCCGTAAAATCATTGACATCCACGCCGTTGGCACTTTTAGCGCCTGCTGCGGAGTTGATGGACTCTTTTTCTATGGTTCCGTCAAGGTCATTTGCTCCAAACTCTTGGGCTACGAGTGCCAAGTTGACTGTAGAAGTCACCCAATAGGCTTTGAGGTTTGGCACGTTGTCTAGCACTAATCTTGCGATGGCGTAGGTTTTGAGTATCTCATTTGCTGTGATTGGTTTGTCAATGTTTAAGTAGTTATTTTCTGTTTGATAGACAAGTGGGATGAAGGCATTGAAGCCACCTGTTTCATCTTGCAGTTCACGGATGCGCATCATATGGTCTATGCGATTCTCACGCGACTCCACATGCCCAAAGAGCATCGTCACATTAGACTTTTTCCCGCGTTTGTGCCATTTTCTGTGAATCTCAAACCACTGGTCTGATGTGACTTTGCCTTTACAGATGTAATCTCTTACTTTTTCATCAAAGATCTCGGCACCACCACCCGGCATAGAGTCCACACCGTTTTCTACCATCAAGTCCAGCACCTCATCATAACTCAGTCCATGATGGCGTGAGAGAAAATCAACCTCCGCAGCGGTAAGTGCTTTGACATGTAACTGCGGATACTTCTCTTTTATCTTCTTAAAAATACCCAAATACCAATCAAGATCTACATTTGGATTGTGCGCAGAGACGATGTGCACCTCTTTGGCATCATGTGCGACGATGTTATCGACGATCTGCATAATCTCTTCATGACTCATCGTGTACTGATTCGGATTTTTACGCGTTGCAGAGTATGCACAAAATTTACAGACATCAGCACAGACATTGGTAGGATTGATATGGCGGTTTATATTGAAGTAGGTCTTTTTGCCATGAAGTTCCTGACGCCTTTTATCTGCCATTTCACCCAAGGTAAAAAAATCTTCATCGTAGAGTTTTAATGCTGTTTGTAAATCTATTCTATCCATTCATTTTTCCATTTTTATTTTTTCTGGCTCTAACTTAACAATAGATTTTTTGAAAAATGTTTTCGAAGGACTCAGACCAACGGGAGGATTTGCTCCCTCTAAAATGTTTTTCAAAAAATCGGTATAAATTCCAAGTTAGAGCCCTGGAGCTTTCCACATTGAAGTCGTGATATTATCATCAACTAGCTTTAATTGCACTTCATAGGCTTTTTGCCATTTTATTTTCAGAGCATCGTAAACTTTTTTGTTTTCCATATTCGGCTTGTATTCCTTCT
>WFPU01000002.1 GCA_015487435.1 Sulfurimonas sp. | reverse complement strand
TGACGGAACTATCGTCATTCCAAGCTTGTACCACAAGGGCATTACTTCGGTCACTTGGAATCTAGCATATAATTAATCAGAGGTCTTAATTGTTAAATATTAAAAAAAACTAGAAATTTATGTAAAAATATGACAAATTGTCATATTTTGCTATATTAACTATTATTTGAACTAAGATAAATAAAAAAATAAAGTGAGTAAAAATGATAATGAATTCGAATCAGAATGATTTAATAATTAAATTACAGTTTATTCCAAAAGAAAACACTACAAATATTTATCAAAAAAAGTATGTAAATCATGATAATTATAATATAGAAATAGACTTAGATAAAAATACTATTGATTTTGGAAATAGTATTTTTTTTAATGATTCTAAAAACTCTATTCAAAATATTACAAAAGCAGAAGATTTAGTTGTTTTAGAGTGTGTAGATAGACTTCTTAGACAAGGCTATGCACCAAAAAATATAACATTAGAAAAAGTTTATCCAAGTGGGCATGGAACAAGTGGAAGACTTGATATATTAGTAACTCACGATAATAATTCCGCATATATGATGATAGAATGTAAAATTTGGGGTAAAGAGTTTGATACTGCTTTTAAAAAGCTAAATAAAGATGGTGGACAACTTTTTACATATTTTCAGCAAGATAAAGATGCTGAGGTCTTGGTTTTATATGCCTCACAACTAAGTGATAATGAAATACAATACACAAATCAAATAATAAAAATTGAAGATGAATATAGAGCTACAAGTAATGTAAAAGATTTTTTTGATAGATGGAATAAACTACCAAAAAATAATGGTGTATTTGAGTCTTATACAAATCCTTATGAATTCATAAGCAAGGCATTAACTAAAAAAGATTTAAAAGCTTTAAAACAAGAAGATAGTAGCCTTATATTTAATAGATTTTTAGAAATTTTAAGACACAGTGTAGTTTCAGATAAACCAAATGCTTTTAATAAAATATTTACTCTATTTTTATGTAAAATAATAGATGAAGATAGACACTCAGATGAACAATTACATTTTCAATGGCTAGAGGGTGAAGATACTCATGTATCGTTTCAAAAAAGATTATCTGACCTCTATAATCGTGGCATGAAAGAATTACTAGAAAAAAATGTCACTGATATTAGTGATGATGAATTTGATAAACGATTTGCACAAGTTGATGATAAATATAAAGATGAATTTAAAGATATATTAACAGAGATAAGACTAAAGAAAAATAATGAATTTGCCATAAAAGAAGTATTTGATGATGATTCTTTTAAAGAAAATGCAATAGTAGTTAAAGAGATAGTAGAGTTGCTTCAAATTTATCAAATTAGATACAACTATAGACAACAATTCTTAAGTGATTTTTTTGAGCAGTTATTAACAACTGGACTTAAGCAAGAATCAGGACAGTTTTTTACACCTGTTCCTGTGGCTAGGTTTATATTAAAAAGTATGCCAATTAATAAAATGATAGAAGATAAAATACAAACAGGAGATAAAAATGATTTATTGCCTGCTATTATTGATTATAGTGCAGGAAGTGGACATTTCATAACGGAATCTATGGAAGAAGTTCAAAAGTATATAGATACAATTGATGACAGTAGTCTTAAATCCACAACTAAAAAAACTATAGCTTACTGGAAAAATTCTAAATATGATTGGGCAGAAGATTATGTGTATGCTATCGAGAAAGATTATAGACTTATAAAAACTGCAAAAGTTAGTTGTTACTTACATGGAGATGGCTTAGCTAAAGTTATTCACGGTGATGGATTGGCAGATTTTTCAACTGCAAAAGAGTATAAAGACAGACTAACAAAAGTTGATAAAACTTACCCGCAAGATAACAAACAGTTTGACATTATAGTTTCAAATCCTCCATATTCTGTATCTGCTTTTAAAAGTATGATGGATAGTGAAAAATCAAAAGAAAATTTTGAGCTTTTTGATAGGCTGACAGATCAAAGCAGTGAGATAGAAACGCTATTTATAGAAAGAACAAAACAGCTCTTAAAAGATGGTGGAATAGCTGGAATAATTCTGCCAAGCAGTATATTAAGTAATAGTGGAATCTATACAAAAACAAGAGAAATAATCTTTAAGTATTTTGATATTGTAAGTATCACAGAACTTGGTTCAAATACTTTTATGGCAACAGGAACAAATACTGTAGTTCTGTTTTTACGAAGAAAAAATAATGCTGACCATATAAATATAAAAGCATCGGTAAACAAACTTTTTGATACTAAAAAAGATATAACAATAAATAGAATTGAGAATCCATTAACAAAATATATAGATCATGTTTGGGAAGATATTGCTTTAAATGATTATTTAACATTATTAGAAAAAACTCCAAATGATAAAATAAAAAATCATGAGTTATATCAAGAGTATGATAAAAAAC
>WFPU01000001.1 GCA_015487435.1 Sulfurimonas sp. | reverse complement strand
CAACTGCAAACGGATCAGGCAGCACAATATCCATAGACTTGTTAAAGAGCTTTACTAAATCAATAAATTTATCTCGTAAATCTTCAGGCTCAAGATAGAGTACACAAGCGTCCACATATTTATCTCTCTCTTTCATTCGATCTATTTTTATATCTCTAAAGAAAGCAACCATTTTTGCATGTCTGTTTTCTAAAATGGTTTTTTCCTGCTCAATGTTCGTCATAACGTCATTGACTTCCAAATCACCACTAAATATTTTAATAGCTTCAGCCAGATACTCTGTGATACCGGCATAATCAACAATTAAACCATACTCTTTACCTGTTGCAGTTCTATTTACCCGTGAAATAGCTTGTAAAAGGTTATGCTCTTTTAATAGCTTATCAATATACATACATTGTACTATTGGAGCGTCATAGCCAGTGAGCAGCATATCACTTACAATAAGTATAGCTGTATTGTCATACTGCTTCTTACCTCCAAGTGATTTATCTGATTCGTCACCAAATGGAAGTTTAAAGTTCTCAATAGTCTCTTTTACTTTATCCTCTGGAGTTGCTAAATCTCTAAACTCCTGTGGATCTTTTTTATGGTTAAAACTCATAATTACTTTTGATTCAAAGCTGTTTAAACCTTGTTCTTGAAGTTGCATAAAAGCTTTTTGGTATGCAATGGCTTGAGCACGATTATGACACACTAACATTGCCTTAAAACCATTAGGATATATCTTATCTGTGTAATGATTAATAATATTTTTTGCTATCTCTTCAACTCTTCGACGTGCAAGTAAAAATGTATCTAATGAAGCAGCTTTACTTTTTAATTTCGCTTGCTTCTCTTCGCTTTCATGACCAAAAGAAGCTTTAAAGACTTCATTCATAAGATCTTTTTCAATGAAATACTCAGGCATACCGGTTTGATAACGGATCGCTAAGGTATTACCGTCCTCTACAGATTGTTTAATAGTATATTTATCAATATAATCACCACCATAAAACTCTCTTAGTGTTGATTTACTCTCTTTGTCTATCGGTGTACCGGTAAATGCGATAAACTTTGCATGGGGCAGGGCGGCTCTCATATAAGCGGCTGTCATACCGCCTTGCGTTCTATGGGCTTCGTCAACAAGTACAAATATATTTTCTTTATCACTCAGAACTTCTATATCTTTTGGATCTATCCGCTCTTCAGCTCTCTCTTGAAACTTATGAATTGTAGTCATAAGTGTTTTACCATAACTATCTCTTAACTCTTCTTTGAGGTGTCCTATACTTGCAGCTTGTTTTGTATTTGGAAATCCTGCTCGTCTAAAAGTTGAGCTTATTTGATTGTCTAAATCAATTCTATCAGTAACAACAAGAATAGTTGGATTATCAAACCCAGCTTCTTCACGACGGAGTTTAATAGCAAGATAGACCATTGAGATAGACTTACCGCTTCCTGTTGTATGCCAAACAACACCACCTCTGTTTTCAGTTTTTAATTTATGAAGAATCTTATTCACTGCTCGTAGTTGTTGATAACGAGGCAGTTTTTTAATGGTTCTACCTTGATCCACTTCAAAGATTGTAAAGTTCCTTACAATATCGAGTAAAACACTTTTTTGAAAGAGTGAGTATATGAGTATATCTTGAGCTGTTGGCACTCTATCAACTAATGCACTTATCTCTTCAAGAGAATCGGCTTTAAATTTTGAATAGTGCTGATATGCAGCTCCTATGGTTCCATAAAGGGCTTTGCCTTTATTTATACCTACACATATTTGATTGTAGTGAAAAAGTTTTGGAGAGTTGTTTTGATAATACTCTAAATCACTTATAGCGTCAGTGATTGGAACTTTTGGAGATTTCGCTTCAATAACTGCTAAAGGCAAGCCATTTATATAGACCACTATATCTGGTATGGAGTTGTTTCCAGCTCCATGATACTTCATTTGATTGACTACGAGAAAATCATTATTCTCAATATTGTCATAATCTATAATAAAAACAGGTTCTGGGTGAGAATCGGGTGTAGGTTTCTCAGTAATAGAGTCTTTTTTAGTTATGAGCTCGTAAATAGTTTGATTGGCTTCCATGAGCGTTGAAGCTTGTACAGTTGTAATACGACGAATCACTTTTTCTAAGGTGTTGCCCTTGAGCCATGGGTTTATCTTTGTAAGTGAACTTCTTAGTCTATCTTCAAGTATAACCTCATTGATAGAGCTCCTTGTATCTTCTTTTGAGCCGTCGAAATAGTCGTAGACTAACTTTTTGAAAAGCTCTATTGCAGGTAGTTCGCTTTGTAGATATTCTGGTGTATTTTGGCTCATAGTTTTCTCTTATGTTAAAAATTTTCTATTATTTCGACATATAAAAATTATATGTCGGTTTTTTTAAGTTTTTTCGACATATTAAAACTATATGTCGTTTTTTTGACTCTTTTACGACATTCCCTCTTTCAATAAATTGAATAGCTCCACATTTACAAAAAATTTAGTTCTTCCTAGCTTTAATGGTTTTAAAATACCAAGTTCACTTATGGCATTTAAATGTTTACTTGCTGTTTCTCTATGAAGCCCTAAAACTTCTTCTAACATACCAATTTTAGTATATGGGTGCATAAATAAAATCTCTAATAAGTCTTTTGAGTAAATCTTAGGAAGTTCATTTTTTAACTTCACTTTTGTACTGTCCATAAGCTCTTTTATCTCATTTATAAGCTCTGTTTGGCGAACTGCTGTCTGCTCAACCCCTTCAAGTATATAAAGTATCCACTCTTCCCAAGATTCGTTAGTTCTAATCTCTTGAAGTAGTCTGTAATAATCACTTTTGTATTTTATGATATAACTACTTAGATACAAGATAGGCAGATCTAAAAGATCATTCAACACTAAATATAAGATATTTAAAATCCTTCCTGTTCTGCCATTACCGTCATAAAATGGGTGAATAGATTCAAACTGATAGTGAATCACTGCCATTTTAATGAGTGGATCTACTTCGTCCTCACTGTTTATATACTGTTCAAGATTATTTAACAACTCTCTAATCGTTGCTTCGTCTTGTGGTGGTGTATGAATAATCTCACCTGTAGCTTGATTTTTAAGCACAGTTCCCGCTTGTTTACGGATACCCGTAACATTTCCTTCAAGCTCTTGTTGAATCTCGACTATATGGCGAGTTAGAAGCAATGAGTGCTCTTTTACTAAGTCAAATCCTTTGAGCAATGCACGGCTATAGCTTTGTACTTCTTTGGTTGCATGAGTAATATTATCAAGATCAAGTGAAGACTGATAAAGCTCGTCATGAGTGGTTATGATATTTTCTATCTCAGAACTATCTTTTGCTTCTTGCAGTATCAAAGAGTTAATTAAAATCGCTTCGTTGGGGATAATCTTTGCTACACCGTTAAGTTTGGCTAAAGCACGGTTTGCTGATATTGATTTTTTGAGTATTATTTTTGTTTCAATATCTATCTTTAATGGTAGGTTATTTGGTATGAACTCGTTCATTTTAAGTCTCACTTTTTATCATTTTTTTTCAATAAATTGAGCATAATAATGT